>CACWIL010000010.1 GCA_902760905.1 uncultured bacterium | reverse complement strand
TATTTTTTAATAACAGCTTTTTCCTCCTCTGAGAGATTCCTTGTCTGTTCTCTCATTTTACTTAATGAGATCCAGCTGATATTTTTATATTTTTTCATCATAGAAAACTGTGAAACATAAACACCCGCACTTACAATATTTTCAACAGAAAAAACAGGTGCGCATAATAAAACCGCAAAAAGCAATACAATAATCTTTTTCATAACTATCCTCTCCAATCAATACAATATTATCATAAAAAGTTGTTTTTATGTTAGGATTAAACTATATGAAGAATTAAGGAGAAGTTAATGAATATATTTGAAGAGTTACAGGCAAGAGGTTTGATTGCACAGGTTACTGACGATAAAGAGATTAAAGATTTAATCAATAATGGTGGTGCAAGATTTTATATAGGGTTTGATCCGACTGCCGATTCTCTTCATGTAGGTCATTTTATGGCACTTTGCCTTATGAAAAGACTCCAGATGGCAGGGAATAAGCCTGTTGTTTTAATAGGAGGCGGAACAGGTTATATCGGTGATCCGTCCGGCAGAAGTGATATGCGTTCTATGATGACTCCCGAAACAATTCAGCACAATTGTGATTGCTTCCGCAAACAAATGGAAAGATTTATTGAGTTTGGCGATAATAAAGCGATTATGGTTAATAATGCCGACTGGCTTTTAAAACTTAATTATATTGAACTCCTCAGAGAAGTTGGTGCGTGTTTTTCTGTTAACAATATGCTCAGAGCAGAGTGCTATAAACAAAGAATGGAAAAAGGTCTCAGCTTTTTAGAGTTCAATTATATGATTATGCAGGCTTTTGACTTCTACTACTTACATCAAAACTACGGCTGCAACATGCAGTTTGGCGGTGACGACCAGTGGAGCAACATGCTTGCCGGAACCGAACTTATCAGAAAGAAAACAGGTGATGACGCTTACGCAATGACAATTACTTTGTTAATGAACTCCGAAGGCAAGAAAATGGGTAAAACTGCAAAAGGTGCAGTTTGGTTAGACCCTGAAAAGACATCTCCGTTTGAGTTCTATCAATACTGGAGAAATGTTGATGATGCTGATGTTATGAAGTGTATCAAAATGCTTACCTTCTTACCGATGGAAAAAATTGCTGAAATGGAAAACTGGGAAGACTCACGTATCAACGAAAAGAAAGAAATCTTAGCGTACGAACTTACTGAACTTGTTCACGGAAAAGAAGAAGCAGATAAAGCACAAAAATCAGCAAGAGATATATTCAGCGGTTCAGGTGATTCTGAAAATATGCCTACAGCAGAAATCACTCCAGAGGATTTGTTTGAAGATAAAATCGGTATTGTTAAACTCGTGGTAAAATGCGGTTTTGCGCCATCAAACAGTGAAGCTAAAAGACTTATTCAGCAGAATGGTATTTCAGTAAATGATGAAGTAGTAAACGCTTTGGATAAAACCTACACTGCGTCAGAACTTAAAGAAGGTTTAATTGTCCGCAAAGGCAAAAAACACTTTAAGAAAACAATATTAGCGTAAATACAGCTATTGTCAGGCATTGCCTGACCTACATCATATTTTAATAAATATACATACAAAGGTTTGTTTTATTGGTTTAATGCTCGTTATGTATATTCTAATGGAGAACTTTTTTAACTAAGAATAAATAGATAGTCAGTAGTAGGTCAGGCACCGCCTGACAATAACTTTTCTCAATATCTTTGTATTAAAATAAAAACATGAATTATAAAAGAATTTTTATTCCTGATGCTATTATATTTATTACTGTTGTTACTTACAATAGAAAAAACATACTTGTCAACAATATTGAATATTTAAGAAATGCTTTTAAAATAACTAAAACTAAATATAAATTTGAAATTGTTGCAATAATTGTTAATCCTGATCATTTTCACATGATTATAAAACCTGAAAATATTAATGAATATCCTAAAATAATAGGAACTATAAAAAGTAATTTTACAAAAATATCAAAGTTACGACATTCAAATAATGCAAACAGAGAATCTAATATTTGGCAAAGAAGATATTGGGAACATTCAATAATAAGTAAAGAAGATCTATATAAGCATATTGATTACATTCATTATAATTCTATGAAACACTATAATATTGCTCCTAAAGATTGGAAATATTCATCATTTAAAAAGTTTGTAGAAAATAAATATTATGAAAATGATTGGTGTAATTTTGGTGACAAATATAATATTAACGAAATGGATATAGAATAAAGTTAATGTCAGGCAATGCCTGACCTACAATAATGGATGTATCTTATGCATTTTTAATATCTATTGCTTACTGAAATTTTTTGTAAATTTAAATTTTAAGAAAGGTAGGTCAGGTACAGCCTGACAACAACTAACTAACCAACAGTAATGAATGTATCTTATTGCATATTTAATATTTATTACTTACTGATTTTTGTAAATTTAAGTTTTAAGAAAGGTAGGTCAGGCACAGCCTGACAACAACTGTTTTGATTTATGATATTTTTTTTATATAATTTACTTATGAACAGAGAAAACGTAAGAAACTTTTGTATAATAGCCCATATTGACCACGGAAAATCTACACTTGCCGACCGTTTATTAGAAGCAACAGGAACAATTGCTGAACGTGATATGCAGGACCAGCTTCTTGATACAATGGACATTGAGCGTGAACGTGGGATTACGATTAAATTAAATGCCGCAAGAATGAATTATAAAGCTAAGAATGGGCAGGATTATATTTTTAACCTCATTGATACACCGGGGCACGTAGATTTTTCTTACGAAGTATCCCGTTCGCTAGCGGCTTGTGAAGGCGCTTTGCTTATTGTTGATGCGACTCAGGGCGTTGAAGCACAGACTTTAGCCAATGTTTATATGGCGATTGAACAAAACTTAGAGATTATTCCTGTTATTAACAAAATTGATCTTCCGTCTGCTGATGTTGAAAGAGTAAAACAAGAGATTGAGGAAATCCTTGGTATAGATTGCTCTATGGCAATTCCTGTGAGTGCAAAAACAGGACAGGGGATTGATCAGGTTCTTGAGGCGATTGTAGAATTTGTTCCTCCACCGGTTGATAATACCGATAAGCCGCTCAGAGCACTTGTATTTGACAGTGCTTACGACCCATATTTAGGAACGCTTTGTTTCTTCAAGATTATGGACGGAAAAATGAAACTGGGTGACAAAGTTAAATTCATGGCCTCCGGTAAGGAATACGACATTGTTGAGATAGGCTACCTCACACCAAACAGAGTTCAGGTAGAAGAGCTTGTCTGTGGTGATGTAGGATATTTTGCAGGTTCAATAAAAGAAATTACACGATTTGTTGGTGACACCGTTACACACGTTGAAAATCCTGCAAGCGAGGCGTTGCCAGGGTACAAAGAAGCGTTACCGATGGTATTTTCGGGTATGTATCCTGTTGACAATGAAGATTATCACGAACTGAAAGAATCGTTAGAAAGACTTAAATTATCAGACAGCTCTATAACATTTGAACCTGAAACCTCATCTGCTTTAGGTTTTGGATTCCGTTGCGGATTCTTAGGAATGCTCCATATGGAAATTGCACAGGAAAGGCTGGAAAGAGAATACAATTTATCCATCGTCACAACAGCACCGTCAGTAATATACAAAGTTCATAAAACAAACGGAGAGGTTGTTGAGATAGATAACCCTGCAAATCTTCCGGCTCCGCAATATCGTGATTATATTGAAGAACCTTATGTAAAAGTTTCAATTATTGCACCAAACGAATACGTAGGAACACTTATGGATTTGGCACAGTCAAAACGTGGTATTTTTATCAATATGAATTACTTGGACAAAGTTCGTGTTGATTTGATTTATCATATACCCCTAAGCGAAGTAATTACAGATTTTTATGACCAGTTAAAATCACGTACAAAGGGTTATGCAAGCATGGATTACGAGTTTGCGGAATACAAACGCTCAAAACTCGTTAAGTTAGACGTTATGCTTGCCGGTGAAGTTGTTGACGCACTATCAGTAATTTGCCACGAAGACAATGCTTTTTATATAGGTCAAAAATTAACAGAAAAATTAAAAACAATTATTCCGCGTCAGATGTTTGAAGTACCTATTCAGGCAGCAATCGGCGGAAGAGTAATAGCAAGAACCAACATTAAAGCACTCAGAAAAAGCGTACTTGATAAGTGCTACGGCGGTGACATTACACGTAAGCGCAAACTTCTTGAAAAACAAAAAAGAGGTAAAAAACGTATGAAAGCTGTCGGAAGAGTGGAAGTTCCGCAGGAAGCGTTTATGGCAGTATTGAGCTTAGAAGAAGAATAAAAATAATCCCCCTATCCCTCTCCCGAGGAGAGTGAACCGTTTTTATACCACACTTGAAATTGTCTTATTTTCTCTGATAAATCTCTGTAACTTCCGTCAAATTTTAAACACCTGTCATCAATATATAAATAACTTAACTCCTTAATATTTGTTATATCTTCTACAAAAGATTCCAAATTATTTTCAATTACCCATTTTGAAGCTAATATTTTATTTCTTGTTGTGAAAAGTTTTATTTGATATTCTTCCGATAGTTTTTTTAAAAATTCAAATGCTCCATCCCTGATTGGAGGAATAAAATCTTTGTCAAAAACCCCTGTATATGTATTTAAAACCCCATCTAAATCAATCAATATAGTCTTTTTCATAAATTTAACCGCAAAAATTATTAATCACAATAGGACTGCATACAGTCCTATTGTGATTAATAATAACACTAGAATTGTAAATATGCAAGACAAACAAAGTGCAAATAACGAATATATGAAAGCATTGGCAGATATTGTTAAATATCACCGTAAAAATAGCGCCAAAACAATATATCTTGCTTCAGCCGAAAGTGCTATTGCAAAGTCAAATTGGAGAGAGATTGAGTTAGGTCAACGCAAAAATATTAATCTTTCCACTTTTTGCAAAATAGCGGAAGGCTTGGACATAACCCCCTGGGAGTTGTTAAAAGAACTCTGCGAAAAATTAGGCAAAGATTTTTCATTCACAGATTTAGATTAGTATTTATTACCCCTATTCCTGCTCAAGCAATGTTTTTTCGCCATACGCAGTTAAGCGGTATTCTGATGCTCCGACAACGCCTGTTAAATCAGGCAGGCATTCAAGATATTCACGGTTAATTGCTTCCTGAATTACGCTATGGTCAAGAATAATTGCAATATTTTGCATCAGCTTGGCATTTAACTGTTTAAGCGTAAATCTTGGCTTTTGTTCATACTGTGTAAAATAGTATGCCGTCATCAGCAAATAATCAATTTTTTTGTCTATTTTACGTCCGCTGATATAGTTAAGAAAAGCATTGTCTTTCTTTATAGAAGGATTCGGCTTAAAAGATAACTCGGACTGAGGTGTCTGCATAGAACGATCCAAAATTGTATCAAACACATTTTGCACATTCTCATTTTCGGTTTGAATAGTTGGTTTGGGTTCTTCCTGAACAGGCTGCTCCTGTTTAACATGCTCATAGAGCGCATCTATTGTTTTTTGTGTTTCATCTTCCTTTACTTCTGCCTGTTTCAGTTCAGGTGTCGGAATATTTTTCAGCTGTTCTTCGATTTTTTTATCAGTGAGTTCTTTTTCTGCACCCAAATGGAACGCAGGATGGGCAGCAGTCTCATGCTCTTTTGTTTTGTGAACATAAGCTGATATTTTTTTTACCCATTTTTCAAACTCATCAACAATCATATCCCTATCGGTTGTTGTTAGTGAAAGTTGGTATTTACCTTTAGTGACTTTAAATGAATAAGTTGTCATAATCTAAGACCTATCTATCTTGGCATATCCTGCAGGAGTTCATCTCTCCATTTGTTAAGCTGTTCTTCAACAAACTCCAAATCATCAGACTTGAGTTCAATTTCGATATCGCCTTTTTTCATTTTAAATACATATTCGTGCATTTTAGCTCCTTAATTAAGGTACACATATACTTCGGGGAACATTTTCCCCACCCTAAAATAAGTCTATCTTAAAATTATTAAAGTTGCAAGTTTATGTAAACATATTATTCAAAATAGTCTAACTTGACTATACACATGATTCACAAAGCTTACTTACAGAGTCAATTTTTCTGAGTACATCGTTATATGAATCCAGTAAAACAATCTCGCCTCTCATACGGGAAGCTCCCTGAAATCCGTTAAGATAATACGGATAAAATTTTCTGCAGAATTTTACTCCAACTTTTTCGCCCCTAAGCTCAACTTCACGCCTGAGATGATCTTTTAGCATTTCTATTTTTTCTTCTAATGTTGGCGGGGGTATTTTTATCCCATAATTAAGATATTTTTCTATACGACCTATCAAAGTTACATCACCTAAAACACCACGTCCAACTGCAACACCGTCTGCCTCAGATTGTTCAAGACATTCCTCTGCTGTTTCTATTGAAACAACGTCACCATTTGCAAAAACAGGAATATCAACGTTGTGTTTTAACTTTGAAATCATTTTCCAATCAGCTTTTCCACCATACATCTGAGAACGTGTTCGCCCGTGAATTGTTATAAAATCTGCTCCGGCTTCCTGCATTTTTTGTCCGAACTCAACAAAATTAAGTTCATCAAAAGTATATCCCAGGCGAAATTTTACACTTAGGGGTATATTAATATTTGCTTTAACTGTTCTTACAATTTCCTGTGCCAAATCAGGATTACGCATTAATGCACACCCATCAGTACCTTTTACGACTTTGTTAACAGGACAGCCCATATTAATATCAATCATATCTGCATACTGTTCAAGGTATTTTGCACAATCGGCAATCATTTTTGGTTTATGACCGCTGAGCTGATATGAAATGGGGGAGTGATTTTCAGCACGCTCGATAATATCTCCTCCTTTGCATTGGGTTAAAAACTCGGAACTTATCATCTCTGTCGTAAGTAAGGCAGATGGTGAATTCTCTCGCACAAGAGAGCGCAAAACATAATCAGTAATACCAGCCATCGGCGCAAGAGAAACTTTTGATTTTATTAAATCTTTTATCATAATTATTCTGCTTATAAAAATCTTGTACTTTAATCCTTAACACTATAATTTAAAAACAGCGAGAATACAATTGTTCCGTACACATTTATTTAAAATTTGTATAGTAGCAAAAAAAATTATTTACATGTTTTAAATATATCAAACTACAAAAAAGGAGTTAATGAATGAACACAATACAAGACAGAATTACTTTCGGCGCAAAACTCAACTATAACAAACTAAACGGAAACAAAGAAAGATTATCCAGAATTGCTGAAATTTTTGAAAAGAAAACAAAACAATATCCAAAATCCGTTTTTGAAATAGAAACAAATGATAAGGGTGGGATTTATTTTCATCCAAGATATACTGAAAAAACATTACAAAGTCTTAATTCCTATGACAAGGGTGAAATTTCTAAAAAAACTACAAATTTTCTCAGTAAGTATTCTGATGAAACAATTGCAGATGCACTAAAAAGGATTTTTGTCATAAGAAAAAAAGCTGATTCAATGCTTGCAGACTATTTCAAACTTGAAAATAAACACGGTCTTACTGATAAAATTTACACTGAAAATGATGCCGTACTTGGAAGATTTTTTAATAGCGCAATGAAAGTAAGAGAAGATATGACAAAAATAATGCTGAAAAAAGATGGTTTTCTTAAAAATCTGAAAGGAATTTCTATCGTATAATTCTTCAATTAACTTGAAAGCTTAAATTATTGCTTTACAAACGGCTCGAGCTCTTTTGTGCGGCTTTTTGCGTATTTTAAATACTCATCATCAGCAGAATATTCTGCAATAAATTTGTTATAATACTTAAAGGCATCTTTATAATTTTCCAGAGCATCATAATCAACAGCAAGCATATAATTTGCTATCGGAAATTCTTTAGAATTTTTCAACACATTCTGATAATCTACAATTGCCTGTTTTGTCTGCTTTTGTTCATCATAAATAAGAGCACGGTAATAATATGCGTAAGCGTTATTTGATTCTTTTTTTATTACATCGTTAAATTTTGCAAGGGCATTTGCAAAATCTTTTTTCTCATACAATTCTATACCGGAATTTAATACACCCAACGTTCCGTTTTGTTGAACGTATGCTAAAAGCTGTTTTGCTTCCGATTGCGGATTAAGTGTTACTGCCTTTTTCAGATATGCTTCCGCATCTGTCCACGCTTGCTGTTCGGAATACAGATATCCGATATAATACGGAATTTCAGCATTTTTCGGATTTAATGTTTCTGCTTTTTTATAATATGCTATTGCGTTATCGTAGTCTTCCATTGCCTGATAAGAAGCAGCAACCCCAAGCATTGTAGTTTCTGTCGGAGGTGTTATTTCAAGATATTGCTGAATAGCTTTTTTATAATCTTTAGCTTCATAACTTGATGATGCAGCTGCAATTCTTGTTGAATAGTAATCACCCTGCATTTCTTTTAATGTTTTTAATACAAGATTATTTGCCGGGAATTTTTCTTTTGCAACATTAAGAGTAGTAATTGCACTTCCGTAATCATCTTTTGAAGCATAACAAATTCCAAGGTTAATATATGCATCAGCTTTTGATTGATCTTCCCTTATATAAGCTCTGTAACCGTGAATTGCTTCTTCTATTTTACCTTCTTTATGCAGCTTATAAGAAAAATCATATAAATCGCTTAACGAACCTTCTTTTGATAAATAGCTGATATATTCCGTAGGCGACATAGTTTCTTTTACAATAGAATCAATTGCATTTTTTATTTCTCTGTTTTGAGGATCAAAAGTCAATGCGGATTTATACATATTTAATGCACCCTGCTTATCACCCATCTCACTAAGCGCGGTTGCTTTATAATACATTGCCTTAGAGTTCGTCGGATCAACAGTTAATACAGAGTTATATGCTTCAACAGCTCTTCTGTAATCTTTTTTTTGCTGATAAAGAGTGCCTGTATTCAATCTTGTAAGCGTATTCCCGGGGTCAAGTCGTTCTGCCTTTCCGTAATAATCAAGAGCTGAATCAAAGTCACCCTGCGCCTGCTTTATTGCCCCGATATTAGCATTCAGATCTGCATCATTAGGTGTTTGAGCAAGTTTTTTTAAATATATTCGTTCTAATGCATAAAGAACTTCCATATCTCCCTTTGAATTTGCAAGAGCATCATTATATTGAGCAACTGCTGTGTCATATTGACCGATTTTATCAAGCGTTCTTGCGTATTTCATACGAGTTACGCCATCATTTGGTTTTGCAGCTAAAGCCAATTTATAAAAATCAGCTGCCCTTTTTTCATTGCCCAAAAGCTTCATTAAATCACCAATTTGTACATTTCCTTCAAATGCATAGTTCTCATTTTCTGCAGCTTTTGAGAATTCATAAGATGCAGCAGGGAAATTTGCAATTGCTCTCAGTTCCTCTGCTTTTTTTAGCCTTGCATCTGCAGTGGTATCATAACTTAAAATCTTTAAGCATTGATTAAGATTACCGTTTGCAGACTGAATCATTCCTATTGAATTTTGGATATCCTGCTCGTTATCCGGATAAATTTTCATATAAAACAAAGCACTTCTGAAATCATTAGCCGCTCTCTCATAATCTTTTTCCGTATTGGCATAATGAGCTGCCCGCGCAAGATAAGAGTTGATTATTCCTATCCTTGCAGAATTATCAAGATAATTTATTCTCATTGCCTTACGAAATTCAACAATCGCTGATGAATATTGATTTTGTGTCAAAAAGTTCTGCCCTGCATTATAGTGTTCCGCAAAAGCACCACTGACAGCAAAGACACCATTCTGTGCAAACATTACACTAACTGCTAAACAACATATTGTCCTTAAAAAACATTTCTTCATAGCAACATATTACTACAATATCTTTGTAAAGTATATAACTATATGATTAAATATTCAGGATAAATATTTTTAGTTATGTACTCTTCCTGAGCGCTTCAAATACTTCGCGACAGATAACACCTTTCTTAACTTCCTCATAAATTATTTCAAGAGCTTGTTCTTTTGTGCTCGCTTTATGATAAGGTCTTTCTTCCGTAATTGCCGAATACATGTCAGCCGCTTCAAGTATCTGTGAACTTATGCTGTACTCAAAATTTTTGTCCGCAACCGGATAACCGCTTCCATCAGGCTTTTGATGGTGATATTTTATAAGGTTCAGTACCTCTTCATTTACCCCCTGCTGTTTTAAAAGTTCATAACCGAATTCCGAATGAAGCTCCATAATCTTTTTTTCTTCAGGAGTTAGAGCACCTTTCTTGTTTAATATTTCTTCAGGAATAAGAACTTTACCATAATCATGAAGCATTGCTGCCTGCTGCAAAACTGAAAGATTAATTTCCTTTTTCATCTCAGTCGGCAGCATAGAATAAATTTTTGCCGCTAGTACACGTGTTTCTGTTAAATGTCCCTGTTTCAAATCATGCCCTCTAATGCATCCATATTAACACGAAGAGGTAAATTATGCTCTTTTAAAAGCGCCATTATTCTGGGGCTTGATTTTGCCAAAAGTTCAATTTCAGCCTTACTTTTAAAATGTTTATTCAACGGATTCGTACTAAATCCGTCTTTGCTTGGCTCTGATATTTCAAACTTAAATGCAGAAATATTCCTGCCGCCTTTAAAATTAACAGGAGCCGAATTAATATTATGAAGAGGATTTAGCCCTCCGAATAAGGTTGTAAGGTTGATTAATGACATCTAATTAAATTTTCCCTATATACCTATTTAAAGTATTTATTTAAGGAAAATTTGCTATTTTGACAACTTTTGTAAAAATTTTGTTACAATTAATGTCTTATTCCGTTTGCCCAATCTCTTGCAAGCATTTCGCCCTTGCCTTCGGGTTTAACTTTAATCAAACGCAATAAACCATTCCCCGTTTTTACATCAATTCCCTGTTTGGAAAAACGTACAAAATCTCCGACTGCGCCCTCCAAATCTTCAGACAAAGGCTCTGTTTCCATAACCTTAATTATTTTATCCTGATAGATAAAATAAGCTCCTGGGCATTTATACACACCTCTCACAAGATTGTGGATTTCCTGTGCTGATTTTGTCCAGTCAATCTGACATTCTTCTTTTTTAAGCTTGTCTGCAAAACATAAACCATCTTCGCACTGTTTTTGGGGGTAAATAGTGCCGTTTTTTAAACCTATAAGAGTCTTTTCTAACAGTTCCGGAGAATGTGATGCGCATATTTCAAAAAGTTCAACACAATTCATATTTGGGGTAATGCAAATCGGTTCTTTCATACAAATATCACCGCAATCCAGACCAAGTTCCGTTATCATTGTACAAATACCCGTTTCAGTATCTCCGTTAATAATTGCTCTTTGGATAGGGTTTGCACCACGATATTTTGGCAAAAGTGAAACGTGAAGGTTAATTGTTTCATACTTTGGAATATCCAAAACCTCCTGTGAAAGTATTTGCCCGAATGCAAAAGTTACAAAAAAGTCAGGACTTAATTTCTTTAACGCCTCAATAACATCAGGCTCTTTTCTTATTGATTTTGGCTGAAATAGGGGTAAATTATGATTTAATGCAAAAACTTTAATAGGAGATGGTGTTAACTTGTGTCCTCTTCCAGACGGCTTATCAGGCTGAGTTACAACAGCAAGAAGTTCAAATTTATCTGAGTTATAAAAATGCTCCAAAGAAGGAAGTCCGATATCCGGAGTACCGAAAAATACTATGCTAATCTTTTTTGTCTGCATCCTGCTTAACCCTTTCCTCTAAAAGCTTTTCAATCTCAGGTTCCAAATCGGGTTCGTCAAGAATTTTGTCAACTTCGAGCGGAGGAAGATTGTTCTTTGAAAGCTCTGATTCTGCATCAAATCGGTTAATAACGTGGTCGATAAACAAAACACCGTTAAGATGATCAAATTCATGCTGAATACAACGTGCAAGCAGAGTTCCGTCTTTTGCTTCCAGAACAAAAGAACGCCCGTTTCTGTCCATAGCTTTTACCATAACGTTTGCATATCTTTTCACATCAGTAAAAGCCTCCGGAAAGCTCAGGCAACCTTCATGACTGATTACGGCACCTGATTTTTTAATAATCTTCGGATTGATAAATATCATAGGATTAAGCGGCTGATCGCCGGTTGAAACATCAATTACAAACACTCTCAAATTTTCGCCAATCTGAGGTGCAGCAAGCCCAACTCCATTTTGAGCATACATTGTATCAAGCAAATCTTCCACAAGAACTTTAATTTTCTGTGAAACTTTATGAACTTCTTTTGATGGTTCTCTGAGTGACGGCGTACCATATTTTACAACTTTTCTTATTGACATATTCTTAATCCCCTTGCTAATAACAGTTTAACATAAAATCATAAATTTCAGTAATGACAAATACATCAAATTATAAAAAATGAACAATCATATTACAATAATCGTTGTATTAGTAAAGGGGTAACTATGCGCAAAATTTTTATCTTATCAGCAATACTTTTATTTACTGTATCCGAAACATTTGCTTATGCAGTAAAAGTCTACGATGAATACGGAAACCGTGTCGGCACATACAGAAAAGAAGGCGACCGCTATCAGCTTTATGATTTTAATGACAACAAAGTTGAGCAGCCGGATATGTTAATTAAAGATGCACCTGATTCAAAAACATTAACGGAATATTCCCAGACTTTTTATGATGAAAACATGGTACCGATTGGTACATGGCATTCAGGATTTTACGGAAACAACGGAAGATATTACCCCAGACGTTCTGAATTTGTCCCTGCAGGATTTTACAAAACAAGAACACCTTATATTGTAAGACCGCACGCAAACACCGGAGACGGAATATACAAATATGCCGATTATCAGGATAATGTAAATTATGTTGATACAAGATACCCGAAATTTCACAAATTTGTAAATCCATAATTACTGTTTATTTCTTAAAACTCCACAAATCTTTCTGGAACAAGACGAGGAAAGGGATAAGTTCTAATCTGCCTGCAAGCATATCGATTATAAAAATTATTTTTGTCCAGGCAGACAAATCTGCAAAATGTCCCATAGGTCCTATTTGCCCTAAACCAGGACCAATGTTACCGACAGCAGCAACAGAGCCTACTACGGCGATAACAGTATCTTTTTCCAAAATTGCTATCAAAAATGCAGACAAAACGACAAACGCAAAATAGAAAGATACAAACATAAGTGTTTGATACAAAATTTCTTTAGGAACTGTATAATTTCCTATTTTAATATTGTAAACAGCTTTCGGATGAAGAATTTTCATCATCTCATTCTTCATTATCTTAAAAATTAAAAGCCAACGTGTTACTTTTAAACCGCCGCCGGCTGAAGCCGCACAACTGCCAAAAAGCATTACTGTAAAAAGCAGAATTTTGCTTGTATAATCCCATTTTGCAAAATCCATACTGCAAAAACCTGTTGAAGAAACAAGCGACGAAACATTGAAAAATGCATGTACAAGACTGTCTGAAAACGTATAGTGCATGTTTGCAAACAAAGAAAATGCAAGCAATAATGCAACTATAACAACTACAGAAAAATAAGTTTTAAACTCTTCATTTTTAAATAACACCAAAGGATTAAGCTTGGACCACGCTTTATGCTGAAGGTTAAAGCTGGCACCCGCAAAAAACATAAAGAATGTAACTACCCACAGTATGTTATGAGACTGCCCGATTAAACTGTTTGGGTTCGGCGAAAATCCGCCGCCTGACATTGCAGAAAAAGAAGTACAAAGCGCTTCGAATGTATCCATACCAAAGTTAATAATCAGTATAAAACATGCAAGAGTAAATCCGGCATATATTTTCCATAGAGCAGCAGCAGTGCTTTTGATTCTTGGTGTGAATTTTTCCTCAGTGGGACCCGGAGCTTCCGCAAAAAACAGCTGTCTGCCTGCAATAGCAAGCTGAGGAAGGACTGCAATAAACAGGACGATAATTCCCATACCGCCAAGCCATTGTGTAAAAGAACGCCAGAACAACAGCGCATGCGGATAATCAAAGCTTGTAAATGCCGTTGCACCCGTTGCTGTAATTCCGGAAAAACCTTCAAAAAAAGCATTTACCGGCGCTATTCCAAAAAACATATATGGGATTGATGCGAATAAACCTGCAAAAACCCATGAAAAAGTAACAACCGTGAGCCCTTCCGATTTTTTAATATCATTTACTGATTTAATATTTTTTGCACCTGCTACGGAACGCTTAATTACAAACGCAAGAAGAACTGCTGTGAGCATTGCAATTATAAACGGAAGAATTGAAGAGTATTCTTTATACCAAAGCGCAACAATTACAGGAAAAAAAAGCACTATACTAAAGTACTTCATTACCAGACTGAACGTATATGCAAGATATGACAACCTCACTTCTGCATCCCCTCAAAGAATTTTCTTATTACAAGTGCATTTGTACTTGTTGTAAAGATAATTATTTCATCTCCGCTCATAATCTGTGTGACACCATTTGGAATAATTATTCTGTTTCTTCTTTGTACAATTCCCAATATAGCTTTTGCAGGAAGTTTCAAATCCATAAGTTTTGTTGTTTCAAAGCTTTCCGGAAGTTCGATATTCAAAACCTCGCCCTGTCCCTGTTCAACCGTAGCAAGAAGACCGATGTTTGTATCTTTAATGCTATTCTTAATTTCATTAATAGAAGCTGTTTTTGAAGATATTGCAATATCAATTCCGACCTGCTCAAACAAAGCAACGTTTGTATCCTTAGAAACTCTTGAAATAACTCTCATTGCACCAAGATGTTTAAGCAATAATGAGCAAAGCAGATTTTTCTCATCATTATCAGTAACACTTACAACAACATCAGAAGAAGAAATATCTTCTTCATTCAACAATTCTAAGTCCGTTCCGTCACCGTTAATGACGAGCACATTATTAAGTTCTTCCGATAAATAGTTACATCTTTCTTCATCTTTTTCAATAATTTTCAGCTTTAAATGAAGATTTTCTAATGCCTTAGCAAGCTTCAGACCAACACTGCCGCCGCCGATAATGGTAACATATTTAACAAACTCTCTCTCGTGGAAAAATTTACCTGCCAAAATATTCAGCGAATGAGAAAGTCCCATAAAAATAACTTTATCATTTTCTATAAGCGTTGTTTCACCATTAGGAATAAAAAGTTCACCATCTCGTGTTATACCTACAATCAGAGTATCCTTGGGGAAATCACAGTTTTTGACCTGAACATTTACAAGAGGAGAATACTTGGGAATTTTATATTCCAGTAATCTTGCTTTGCCGTCTGCAAAATATTCAACATCAAGCGCTTTTGCAACTGTTATTATTCTGAAAATTTCCTGAGTTAAAAGTTCATCAGGCCATATAACGTTATCAATATAAAAATCCGTATTATAATCCGCATCTTTAGCAAGAGTTAGTGAAGACTTGTACTCTTCTTTTCTTACAAAGCAAAGCGTTTTTGCCCTGCTTAGTCTTTTTACGGTAAGGCAGGCAACGATATTCAGCTCGTCAGACTCATTACACGCAATAAAAACATCTGTATTTTTTATTCCGGCTTGTTTCAATACATCTATATTTGAAGCATTGCCTGATATAAATCCTAAATCCAGTTTATTAAAAGCATCTATCTTATTTTTTTCATCGTCTATTACGGTTATATCGTTATCGGTATAAAACTCGTTAGCTATCATATAGCCGATTTCGTTTGCACCAAAAATTATTATTTTCATACGTTTATTTTAAGCAAAAATAAGGATTGAAGTCAATTTATTAATGGAGAGGGTAAATATTTTTTTTGGAGTGGGGGGGAAAATATTTTGAAGGTAAATATGGGAAGATAAATGCAGGAATGGGGAAAATATATTTTGATTAGTTAAAAGATATACGCACTATATTATGTTTGTAACTTTATCCCATTTGCACACACATATATATATTTACCCCTACCTACTCCTACCCCTGCAAATATTTGGTTGAAATAAACATATTCATATACACCATGCCGGAGAGAATAAAGTCAAGTCCGACTACAACGCCTATAAGCCACAGGGCAGCAGATGGAAGCATGATAATTATGAATAGTCCGAATAAAAATTCCGGAATCGCAAGAAATAAACTCAGCCACGACTTTTGAGGATAAAATATACCCCGCATAAACCTATAATTATCATAATATCGAGAACATGTACGGTAAAAAGCAGTATCCCTGATACAAAAAGAATTATTCCTAAAATGATATTAAGAATAAAATGCTGTGAAAAATTTTTTGTAACTAATGCATTAATAACAGTATAACCGCCATAAATTATAAACGACAGGCAAATCATTAGCCCAAAAGATATCATTGTAATTTTGGGTAAAATAAGCATGCCAAGTCCCAAAACAAGCAATAATATACTTTCTGTTAAAACACAACTCAAAAATCTACTCTCTGACATATCATATTCCTTTCAGCTTAATAATGACATATAAAATGAGTTTATTTGAGCGATAACTGATTAAACGGAGAGATAAATATAAAATTGTATTAAAGTTTCAGGATTTTTATATTATCCCTGAGTTTTTGTACAAGCTCTGAATTATTGTAGAACGATTCTATATATTCATCGTAGGATTTACCGCCGATTTTAAGATTTGGGATTCTTGCTCCGCCTGCAAAATCATAATAAAGCATGACTTCATCAGAAAATTTTTTATCCCCTTTTGTTAAGCCGTCAAAAACGTATGCAACCTGCTCAGATAAAGATTCGGGCTTGTAACAGTTTGTTTCTTCCTGCATTTTATTTACAATATTATTTACATAAACATATCTTGTTTCCATGTCCTGATTTGGAAAAGCAAACTTTGCAGAATTTTGTTCCGGACTAAAGTGAAATATATTTTTAAAATCATTTGTTCCTCTGTATATCTTTAAATCTTGTCCCAAAAGCTCCAATTGTTTATCAGCAAAATCCTGGTTTTTGACTCCGCGTGCTTCCCAGAAACTGTCATGCCCTCTGTGATGGTTGGCATGCCCCATTTCATGCCTGAAAAAATCTGTAGTCGGCTTAGAAGAGTTGACAAAAACGTGGTTTGCTCCGTCTTTATCACCGGCACAAAAAGCATGATATTCTTCTATACGTTCAATATTTACACCTCTTTTTCTGCAAAGTTCTGCATATTCTTCCGCTTTATGCCAGTCTGAAATAGTTAAAGTATCCGGTTTGTCAAATTTTACACCCAACTCTTTTAACTTTTTCATATCATCTTTTATTCTGTTTAAAAGAGGTAAATGTTCATCAGTAACATCTCTGAATTCAGTATTTATACCAAGATTTTCAAAATACTCTTTTGCTTCATCAACTTTTTTGAATACGGTATCTACTACACCATTATTTTTATTTACCCCACCCACTGTTTTACCCCACCAGCCTGCCCTGTGAGTTAAAAAAGCACCAATTCCTGCAAGTATAAGCCCGCCTGCTATATACCATGCTTTATTATTTTTTGCTTCTTTTTTAGATGAAACAAAATCGTCATGCCTGACTTGTGATGGCGAAATAGTCCTTTCGCCTCTCAGCAGTACCGGAGAACTGTAATTTATTCTTATATTATCTGCACTGTTTACCTTCATACATCTTCTAAAACAAAACAAGGTAAAAAATTGCCTTAAATGTAACAGTATATTAAGTTATATTAATTCTCCAAAAAGCTGTTATTTATTAACCTATGAGTATAAAAGTATGATAAACATCCAACTAAAGTATAATTTTTGTAAAAATCATTAAAGTTTTTAAAAATTATGCCGTTATATAAATCAGAGAGTTAAAAATCTTAAAACAAGAAAAGTTTGTAGGAAGGAAAATTATGACGGATAAAGAAGAACAAGGCGCATCACTCTTCGGACGGACAATGGAGTTTATGGAAGACGATCCGCTGGAAGAAATCTTCGCATTAAACTTAGGCGATTTTGTTTCTGAATACCTGATATCTGAGGATTTAGCAAATAAAATCGGTAAGGATGTAAAGGACAAAAAAGAAAAACTCCGTTCGCAATTAAAAGAATTAATTTCAATCTATTCTCTTGATAATACTCTTTGTGTGTTGGGTTTCAACTCACAAGACGAATATGTTATATACAACTCGATTGCAAAAACTCTTACACAAATTCTTGATGTTGATGCATGTCATATCTACCTGACACAAGAATTCACAAAAGGGCTGAATCTGGAAAATAAACTTCTTGGTCTTGTTGGTTCATCACTGGATTTTGATGAAGACATGTACGAAAAGAAGCTTGGATATGCTGAAGACGATAAATGCATCGTTGTTGAAGCTTTCAAAACTTTAGAAAAAATACAGATTAAAGATATTTCAACAATAGACGATTTTATACCCAAATATGAACTAAAAGAATATGATGTAAAATCACTTGCAATATTCCCAATTCACAACAACGCTTATGTTGTAGGTGTTATCGTTATTGAAAATTATAAAGAAAAAATGATTAAAAAAGCATACTCAAAACTTGTTGAAACAATAGGCTGTCTGTTTGGAACATCAATGCATTTACAGGAAGTTATAGAAAAAACTGAGCTATATTTAAATGACGAACTGATTTCCGAAAAAATTCTTCAGCATCAAAGAGCTGAACTTACAGCATTAATTGGCGATTTGGGTACACAGCAGCAGGCATTTGTGGAAAAACTTGCAAAAGCAGTTGATGAAAAGGGTCAGTATAAAGTTTCTCACTCACAAAATACCGCTGATTTATCAAAGAAACTCTGCCAGCAACTCGGCTTAAACGAAAAAACTACTGATTTGGTTTATTATGCAGGCTTACTGCAAAATATTGGTAAAATAACATTGCCAGAATCCCTGTTTGCTAAACAAAGTAAGCTTACAAAAGATGAGTGGAAAAAACTTCAAAATCATCCGAATGTAGGTGTTAATCTGCTTATGAATATTAACTTCTTATCTGAAGTTATTCCATATATTCATTATCACAAAGAACGCTGGGACGGCGGCGGAGAGCCGGAAGGACTTAAAGGTAACTCTATTCCGCTTGGTTCAAGAATCATTGCTGTTGCAGATGCTTATACAGCCATGACATCTGACCGTGCATACAGAAATGCAATGACAAAAGAACAGGCTACAAAAGTTATTGAAAGCGAAGCCGGAGTCAAATGGGACCCTGTAATTGTTGATGCTCTGCTGGAAGTTTTGAAATAATTTTTATAAAAATTTAGATAATTATATACAACTTTACACAAAAATAATTTAAAATATCGTCATCCTGAGGGCATTAATCAATTTCGCCCGAAGAATCTCTATTTTATGAGATACTTCGCTTATGCTCAGTATGACAGAACAATTGTCATACTTTATGTAAAAAGATATATAGTTACCAAAATTTATATGTTTGTTGCGCTGAGAATAAGTTTCTCAGCGTTGTTGTTTATAAATAATCAATAATATTAATTTTATCTGATGATATTTCTGTATCATCAGTATTTAATCTTCCTATAGGAACTGTCTTATTTATTCCATGCCAGTCACTACCGCCTGATATTAAAAGATTATTTTCTTTTGCGCATTGTACAAGAAACTCACATTCTTTCATTGTGTATCTTGAATAATAACATTCCAGCCCCTGAATACCACACCCGAGCATAGTTTTTAACTGAGATAAAAATTCTTCTTCTGATAAATGTTCTTCACCTTCACCCCCTAAAGCGTGTGCCCAGACAGGGATTCCTCCGGCAGCTTTTATGACATTTACAGCCTCTCTTCCGTCAAATTTTGTATTACCGGTTTTGCACCCGTCAAGATATTTTTTCATTGCATCAACATTGTTATCAGAAAGACCTCTTTTTACGAGTATATTTGCAATATGGGTTTTTACAACGCTTTTTCTGGAATAGAGCCAGTCAAGTTCCTCTTTAGTCAGTTCAATATTCCAAACCTCTTTAAGATATTTTATTCGTGTTTCAAGTTTTTGCCTGCGGAGTTTTTTCCCAAGTTCAATAAGTTCTGTCAGCTCTTTTGAGTCAAGGTTAATGTTATACCCCAGAATATGACAATTGATATTATCAATTTTGCAGGTAAGCTCAACACCTTTGATAAACCTGATCCCATCAGGAATTTCTGCATATTTCACCCCGTTAACTGTATCGTGATCGGTAAGTGCAAAAATTTTTATTCCGGATTTTACAACAGTATCAACAAGCTCTTTTACTGTTGCACTTCCGTCAGAATTATCACTGTGTAAATGTAAATCAAATTTAGCCATAACTTTGTTGTAACACAAACAAAAAAGCGGTGCATCGCACCGCCTTAAAACAATCAAGATATTTTGAGTGATTAAATATTAACCCTATTTTATAGCAAGTTTTTTAACTTTGTCACTTTCTTTTTCAAGTTTCGGAGCGACAATTTTTAAAATACCGTGTTCAAGGTGAGCATCGGTTTTTTCAATATCAATGTCAGCAGGGAAGTAAACTGTTCTTGAAAATTCGCCATAACGGAATTCTGATTTTCTGTAGCTTGAAGTATCTTCTTTTGTTTCTTCCTCTTTCTTTGCATTGATTGTAATGTGGTTTTTATCGATATCAATATCCAAATCTTCTTTCTTAACACCCGGAAGCTCTGCTTTTACACAATATTCATTGTCTTTTTCGTGAAGTTCAACAGGCATTGCAAGTTTGTCACAATCTGCTTCTTCGTTGTAGATATATTCAGGGAAGAAGCTGTCAAAATTTCTGTTTAAGATTGATGAAATTTCATCATTTACTGAACGAATAAATCTGTCAGGTGTTTTTTTAATTAAGAATTTCATAATTGCCTCCTGGGGTAAATATAAAAGGCTTTACCTCGACTGTTGCAAGAGCAGTACGTTTTAAAGCTTTTTATTTTACCGCCTTACTAAATACTTTCTTTCAACACTTTTATTATTACTCTGATTTAGTATAACTTAAGTTTTTTTAACTAAAAATTAATAAACCGGGCTAATTGTTATTTTTTTGTTAATTTTGATTGATTTTAAGTTATGTATGTTATAGAGTAATAATAGGCATTTGCCTATAGCAAAAAT
>CACWIL010000009.1:5971-23043 GCA_902760905.1 uncultured bacterium | reverse complement strand
ATTAACTTTTGTCTTGCTTCAATCTGTTCCTTTGAAGGAGGAGTCAGTTTTGTTGCATCTTCTTGTGTAATATTGATTAACCCTGAAAAAACGTCGCTTACAAGGTAGTTTTTTGCTTTTTCGGGTTCCATTATGGCAAGCCGAACAATCTCTTCCATTTGTTGAGCCTGAATGTCTTTATCAGCACTTGTTAGATTTTCTGTTACCAGTGCAATATCAACTTTAGGAAGAATCGGCTCTGAAGCTATGATTTCAGGCTTCTTAATGTTTGGGTTGTCCCCTCTGAAAGAAAGACCTGTTACGGCATCAGAGGTTTTTTTTTCCTCTGTATCAGATTTTTCTGCTTCCGGTGTTGTAAAATTTGGTGCAGGAACATCTGCAATTTCTTCTGCTTCAGCTTCTTTTGTATTTGTTTTTGATTCCTCTTCCGGTAATGCAATCGGATTAAGTGTTAACATATCATATGTAACAATACCTTCTGCTTCCGGATAATCATAAACAGATTTTGGTTCTGTACTGATTTCAGGATTATCTATATTAATTTTTACTGCATTATAAATACCGTTATCATTATTTGCAGCTACAGGGCTTGTAACATTTTTGCCGGTATTTATTTCCGGTTTTCTGATGCTTATATTAACTGCACTGTAAACCGGTTTGTTAAAATCAATGGGCTGTACCATATCTAATAATTCCTTTCTGCTACACTTTTCATTTCTATTAAATCCTATCAAGATAAAAAATTGCTTAAATATAATAAGATTTTTACAATTGTTTACATATTAAATAATCTTTTTCTGTTCTTGATGTGTTAAAATCCTGTTATGGGGAAATCAGAGATAAATTTAATTAATACTGCAGATGTATCAACCGAGGATTTAACACCTGCAATGCAAAAGTTTCTTGAAACAAAAAAAGAAAATCCGGAATGTTTATTGTTATACAGGATGGGTGATTTTTATGAAACATTTTTTGAAGATGCTGTAACTATGTCAAGAGAGCTTGAAATTACCCTTACAGGAAGAGAGTGCGGTAAATTAGGCAGAATACCGCTTGCCGGAATCCCCGTAAAAGCACTTGACGGATATTTGGAAAAACTTGTTCATAAGGATATTAAAGTTGCAGTTTGTGAGCAGCTTGAAGACCCAAAATTTGCAAAAGGTATTGTAAAAAGGGGAGTAGTAAGAGTAATAACGGCAGGAACATTATTTGAGAGCAGTCTTTTAAATCAGAACAGCAATAATTACATGTGTGCTGTTCACAAAGAAAAAGATAAATGGGGGTTTGCATATACTGATATTTCAACGGGTGAGTTTAAAGCGACTCAGCTTTCTCATGAGATGTTGTTAACCGAATTGGCCCGAGTAAGACCTTCGGAAGTTGTGGCTCAGGCAAAAAAATTAAAATTGCAGCCATTTCAGATTGTACAGGAAGAGGCTGTAGATTTGCCTGATGAAATACTTAAAATATATAATTGTTCAAAAGTACCTTCAAAAGTTTTTGAACAAAGTTTTGCCGAAAATAACCTGAAACAGGTTTTTAAAATTTCATCACTTGATTCTATCGGATACAATACATGTCAGCTTGGTTACAGGACTGCTGCCGGACTTTTGGCATATATCTGGGAAAATACAAAAGAAGGATTTCCTAAGTTTGAACGTATTGATACTTACGAGTTGTCAGAGTTTGTATCAATTGATGCCGGTACAAGAAAAAATCTGGAGTTGACAGAAACGCTGCGGGAGAAAAATAAATACGGTTCTCTTTTGTGGGCAATAGACAAAACCATAACAAGCATGGGGGCAAGACTTTTAAAATCATGGATTTGTCAGCCGTTAAAGGATATAAATAAAATTATAAAGCGTCAGAATAATGTAAAACTGATTGTTGAACATTCGCAGGAAAGATTTGAACTGCAAAATTGTTTAAAAAATATTTATGATATACAGAGACTTTCAACCCGATTAAGCAACTCTTCTGCTAATCCTAAAGATTTTCTGAGTCTTAAAACATCCTTGCAGTTTTTACCGCAGCTTGTAATGACTGCTAAGTCTGCCGGATTAAATGTCTTTGACAGAATAGAAGGATATCTTGATTCTATTAATGATTATGCTGATTTGATAGAAAGAACAATAAAGGAAGATGCGCCGAATCAGATAAAAGAAGGCGGGCTTATCAAGGAGGGAGTGAATGCCGAACTTGATTATCTTCGAGATTTAATGTATAACGGCGAAAACTGGCTTAAAGATTTTGAACAGCGTGAAAAAGACAGAACGGGGATAAATATTCTGAAAGTAGGTTACAACAGGGTTTTTGGGTATTATATAGAAGTAACAAATTCAAATCTTGATAAAGTTCCTGCTGATTATATAAGAAAACAAACTCTAACAAACGGCGAAAGGTTTATAACTGACGAACTAAAAAAACATGAAGATGAAGTTCTGACGGCTCAGGTAAAAGCGTATGAACTTGAGTATAAGCTTTATACAGATTTTAGAAATTATTCCAAAGAATTTGTATCAATTATTCGTGATACGGCTGAATGTGTTGCAGAACTTGATGTTTATACTTCTTTTGCACAAACGGCTGTAGAGTATAATTATGTATGCCCGATATTGAATGATGGAGGTGAATTTGCTGTAAAAAACGGCAGACATCCTGTATTAGAACAAATTTTACCGTTAGGTACATATGTTGCAAATGATATTTCGCTTTCTGCAAATGACAGTACAAGAACTCAGTTTATGATATTAACAGGTCCTAATATGGCAGGTAAATCGACTTATATGCGTCAAAATGCTTTAATTGCAATACTGGCTCAAACGGGTTCTTTTGTTCCTGCCGATTATGCAGAGATAGGAATTATTGATAAAATATTTACGCGTGTAGGAGCAAGTGATGATTTAACTCTTGGTAAATCAACATTTATGGTGGAAATGACTGAAACAGCCTGTATTTTAAATAATGCAACGGAAAAAAGTCTTATTTTAATAGATGAAATCGGACGGGGGACAAGTACTTATGATGGTGTTGCAATAGCCTGGGCTGTTGCTGAATATATTGCAAATAAAATAAAAGCAAGGTGTATTTTTGCAACACACTACCATGAGCTTAATGTTATGGCAAATAATTATCCTCAGATTAAAAATTATCGAATAACCGTAAGCGAAGAAAACGGAGAAATTGAATTTTTGCGTAAAATTGTTCCGGGCGGTGCAAGTAAAAGCTATGGCATTCAGGTTGCAAAAATGGCAGGACTTCCGAAATCAGTTGTTTCCAGATCAGAAGATTTAATGAAACGAATGCAGAAAGACTATTCTAAAAATTTATCAACAAGAAAGAAAGAGTCAGAAATTGATGTTGAAAATCTGACGCCTCAGTTAAATTTATTCTAAGTTTTATAGTGTATTTATTTGCTTAATATCTTCACCTCGCTTAAAAAATATGTTATTATGCAAATAAAAATAAAGAGAGGAATGAAGAATGCAGGTTTCAAAACGTCTTGTTATCAGAAAAGAAGTTCCGTTAGATTCTGCCAGAGAAACAGAACTTTTGAATTCAATGGATATAGCAATGGCAGAGGAGTATTGTAAAGTCGGAGCTCTCCAGATTGGTTTGAATAAATTTAGAGACACGATTCCGAAGATAACAAATGAAAATGAGAAACGAAATGTTATAAACAAATATATAAACTATGCAATGCATGGCGGGCAAAAGCTTGCAGAGTCAGGAAAGTTTCTTCAGGCAATGGAACTATACAGAGATATGCTTGAATTTCCAGGATTCCCTGTCTCTGTGTATAAGCATGTCGGTCTTTGTATGAAACGTCTTGGAAATGCCGATATGGCAATAAAATTTCTTGAACATTTTGAAGAAATTTCTCCTGATAAAGAAGATGTTTATATGTACCTGGGTGACCTTGTTTATTCCGATATTAAAGATAATAAACGAGCTATAGGATATTATGAAAAGGCTCTGGAAAAATATCCGCGCAATTATACAATATACAACATGCTGGGACACTTGTATTCAACATGTTATCAGGACAAGTTTAAAGAAAAACAAATATATTATCTGACAAAGGCATTTGAACTCGCGCCAAACAACAGAATTGTTGTTAAAAATCTTGCATATGTTTATGGCAAGTTCCATGAAGAAGCAAAAGCTGATGAGATGTATGCAAAACTTATGTATCTTAATCCGACACATTCGGATTTGCACGCATACGGAGCTTATCTTGTTAAACATAAGAGATTTGCTGAAGGATTTAAGTTCTTGCAGCATCGTTTCCAAAAAGAAGATTTGGGAAATGTTGCATTCCCTGAAATATTTAAGTCAAAGAAGAAAAGATGGAATATAAAAGTTGATATTTCTAACAAAGTTGTATTGGCTCATTTTGAACAGGGATTTGGTGATACAATAATGTTCTCAAGATTTATTGGTGAGCTGAAAAAACGTTGTAAAGAAGTTATAATGGTTGTTCAGAAAGAATTAGTAACTCTTTTGCAGGACTCTGATTTAGGTGTAAATATATATACAGAAGCTGATATTCCGAACCTTAAATATGATTATTGGATTCCTTTGATGGATTTGCCGATAGTTTGTGAAACCAAACCGGATACAATACCAAGAGCACAAGGATATCTGAAAGTTCCGCAATCAAAGATAAATGCATACAGAAATCAATATATAAACAAAAATGATAAGCTAAAAATAGGTATAGCTTATGAAGGTACACTTGCAAGTAAGGAAACAAACCGTGATATACCTCTTGAGTATTTATATCCTTTGATGATGCTTCCTGGAGTAGAAGTTTATAACTTCCAGGTTGATGATTTGAGTCGTCAGATGGACAGAATACCTCCGAATGCAGAACTTATAAGGCTTGGAAAAACATTTAAAAGCTGGGAAGATACGGCTTCTGCCATGAATTGTATGGACCTG
Organism: uncultured bacterium; assembly: GCA_902760905.1. Lineage (GTDB taxonomy): Bacteria > Cyanobacteriota > Vampirovibrionia > Gastranaerophilales > Gastranaerophilaceae > CAG-196. Next base: position 18,099 of record CACWIL010000009.1, on the reverse strand, counting down.
ATGGTTACAACCGATAATGGTGTTATGAACCTTGCAGGAGCCTTAGGCATAAAAACATTTGGTATTTTTAATACAATTTCTGAATGGCGTTGGTTTCAGACAAGCGGTGAAGATATTGTCTGGTATAAAACTATTAAGCCTTTTACATGCCCAACATCTGATGCCTGGGATGTTCCGGTTAAAGCTATAATGGAAGAGATTGATAAAATACGTTCAAAAAAAGTTGCAGAAAAAATAAAGAGTAATATGATACTTGCTCCTAAACAACAGCAGGGATATCAACCTTCATCTCGTGTTACAGCCGTTTCTGCAGAAACTGCAGAGAGTGAGGATAAAAAGATGACTAAGAAAAAAGCTGCAGAGAAAACAAAATCAATAAAACCAAAAACAACAACTGCAGCAAAAGCAAAAACAGCAACAAAAACAACAACAAAAACTACCCCTAAAACAAAGACCGCAGCTAAATCATCACCAAAACCGAAAACAACTCCTAAAAAACAGAAAAAGGCAGGAGACTAATAAAATATGACTAATAAAAAATCCTCTCTGAAATATTTTCAGAGAGGATTTTTAATATGTCTTGTGATTATAACAAAGGAACTTCCTCTATTTAAAGGATTTAAAAATTAACAAAATATAGTTAAATATACGTAGAATAGTATATAATGCGGAGATAGTTATGGATATATTTGCAATAATCGGTACATTTCTGGGTATTGGTTTTATCTTGACCGGTCAGGCTATGGAAGGTGGTAACATCGGCCAGTTGCTGCAGATAACAGCAGCATTCATCGTATTAGGTGGTACAACAGGTGCTATCGTATTAAGCTTTCCGGCTAAAACACTTATCTCAGCATTGAAATACTTAAAAGATGTTTATATGCCTCCAAAATCTGATTTTAATGAGTTGATAACAGAAATAGGCGGTTTTGCTACAAAAGCAAGAAAAGAAGGTATTATTGCATTGGAAAAAGAAGCAAATAATGCATCAGACCCGCTTCTTACACTTGGTTTGGGAGCTGTTGCCGATGGTACGGATCCGACACTTGTAAGAGAGATGATGGAAAATCAGTTAAGTCAGGAAGAGCAAGCAGTCCATAACGCAGCGAAAGTGTATGAATCATTCGGCGGTTACTCTCCGACACTTGGTATCATAGGTGCGGTTATGGGTTTGATTCAGGTTATGCAGAACTTATCAGATCCGTCTAAACTTGGAGCAGGTATTGCGGTTGCATTCGTTGCTACTATTTATGGTCTGTTTGCTGCAAACCTTGGAATGATTCGGCTTGGTAAACGTATTAAGTTTATATATCAGGATGTATTTTTGTACAAAAATATGATTATAGAAGGTGTTTTGTCTATTCAGGCAGGTGAAAGCCCGGTATTAATAGAACGAAAACTTCGTTCATTTATTTTGGAAGAAAAGAAGGAAGCAGCTAATGGCTAGAAAGAAACCGCCGGAAGAGCATGAAAATCTCGAAAGATGGCTGGTATCATACGGTGACTTTATCACACTTTTGTTCGCTACATTCGTAGTATTATATGCCCTTGCTCAATCTGATGCTGTTGATTATCAAAAGCTTGAAGAAGCTTTGAAAAACGTTTTTGAATCAAATAATATTCTTGATGCCAAGGATATGATTATGGAAGGTAATCCTGCTATATTTGATAATTATCAGGCAAATTCTTTCATTCCCGGATTAATGATGGAGATGATGAGTAAAAAGTATGAAGACGAAGCATTCAAGGAAATAGAAGAATCTATAAACCAACTAAAGAAATCGGGTGAGCTTGAAGGAATATCTGCAAAAATGACAGAACAGGGTTTGCTGATAACTTTTGATGATAAATATCTGTTTGCTCCGGCATCAGCAAGTCTAAACCAAAAAGCAAAAAGTTTGCTTGATAAAGTAGGAGTGTTAATTTGTAAAAAATTTGTTCTTCATTCTATGAGAGTAGAAGGGCATACGGACAGTGAACCTATCAGCAGCGCAATATATCCTTCAAATTGGGAGTTATCATCTGCAAGATCTTCATCGGTTGTTCGTTATATGATTCATCGTTTTCATTTTGCACCAAATTTGTTTAGTGCAATCGGATATGCAGATACAAGACCGGCAGAAGGCTCTTTTTCCAGAAAAGATCCTAAAAACAGACGAGTTGAAATATTTATTCTTAAAAACGGATACAGAGATGAATATGACAAAAATGCAAATAATGTCATGTCATTATCTACTGCAGAACAAGAAAGAATACAAAAAGACAGGGCGCAAATAATTAATAAAGTAGAACAAGAAGCCCTTACTCCTGAGGCAAGAAAATTGCTGGAAGATAATAAAAAGAGATTGGCTCAGAGACAAAAGAGCGAAAAATTATCAAAAAACAACATGCAGATATATATAAAATTGGATAACGAAACCAATGCAACAAATAAAAGTGATTTGCCAAAGGTTGATAAGCCGGTGATTAAACTTCAGTCAAATATTCCTGAAGATGAGGACTTTGGGTTATGATAACACATGCTGTCGGTTTATCACTGGGTCCATCTTCATCGATAGAAAGCGGCGTTGCTGTAATGGAACTTAGTACCCACAAACTTATATATCTAGATAAATTATTTTCAATGAATGATGTTCAGTTATTTTTTGATAATTATGTTTCAAAGAATAATTCCGTTTTTTGTATTTCGCTACCATGGGATAATACTATGCTGGAAGGGAAATGGCGAGTTTTGTCCAAACAATATCAGCTTATTCACAATGATGAAGATATGTTTTTAAACAGAGATAACTGGATGCAGAGATTTTCAACAAGAGGATGTGAACTTTTTTCAAATTTGAGCGGGCAAGGTATTGATATATCAAGGTTTGAGGTCTATCTTGCAAGGCAAAGATTAAATCTGTATTCAAATTATAAAGAACGCTCTTCAGCAGACTGTAAATTTTTGCAATCAACATTAAGATATGAACATGGTTTTGATGAGCTTCCTTCAAATATGATGCCTATGGGCGAGCTTGAGGCAATTGTCGGAGTGTTATTGGCAGAGCGTAAATTAAAAGATGAAACGGAAGATATTTTTAAGTTTAAAGGACTTAGTGTTATAAACGTTAAATAAACTTAAAAAGCTCTAAAATATGTATTTTAAGCAAAAGTATTATTGTATATTTTGTTTATTTTTTTGTTAAGTAAAATAAAAAATGAACAAAATATTTTGTATTTCGTTATAATAGTAGAGAGGTCAATATGAACGAAAAATGCTCAAAATATGAAGAATTATTTGTTTCCTCTTCTTCAGAGGAACTGGAAAAACACTTACAGGAATGTGAAGACTGCAAAGCTGAATATGAAGCTCAGCAAAAAGTATCATCTTTATTAGATGAAGTAAAGATGTATTATTATGCAAAACGCAAAAAACGTATAGCACGTTTGAGAGCAGCATGCGCAGTAATGTTTATGGTGTTTTCATTAGCATCGGTTGGCGGCTTTGCACTAACTAATGATGATTTAATGGATACTCTAAAATACGGTGATACACTTTCGGCTGAAGACTTGGGATTCCCTGTTGATGCTGACGGGTTATTAATGGTAGATGAATGAATTTTGAAGATTTAATAAAAGCAAATAAACAAAACATAAAAAATATTATCAGAATGATAACAAAACAAGATAATGAAGATGTAGAACAGGAAGTCTATATCAAGTTATGGAAGAACTCAGAGAAGTATGAAGAACGGGGTTCTTTAAAAAGCTGGGTTAATACAATTGCAAAAAACGCATCAAAAGACTATTTGAAATCGGCAGTAGTTAAGAATGAACAAAATTGTACTGCAGACGAAGATGTACTTGTTAACATACGTGACCGAAAGAAAAGTCCGGAAGATGCAATTATGACAACAGAAAGGCAAAAAAGAATTATTGATGCGGTTGAAAAACTAAAGCCGAAGTTCAGAGAAGTAATCATGATGTGCGAAATTTACGGTTATACTTATGAGGAAGCTTCTGTAAAACTTAACTGCCCGATAGGGACAATCAAATCAAGAATCTTTAATGCCAAAAAAGAACTCGCAGCAGTTCTGTGTGACTTAATGTAATATTCCTTAAATCCTGCTTTATTGGGATGAAAGGGAAAAAAAGAAAGGTAACAACTATGAAAAAGCTATTAATAATGACTTGTGCAATGTGCATATTAGCAGGTGCAGCAAATGCTGCCGAAGGCGTAAAAGAAAATGCTGAAAAATTCGGACAAAGACCAAATATTGAAAGAAAAGCTCCAAATCCTGAACAGATGAAACAAATGAGAAAAGCTCACGAACAGGCTTTTGAACAAAAACTTGGCTTGACAGAAGTTCAAAAACTTAAAGCAAAGGAACTCAGAAAAGCAGGACATGAAAAAATGAAGCCTGTAATGGAGCAGATAAAGGCTAAAAAACAGGAAGCCGATGCAATAAGAGATTCTAAGTTAACAGTGCAGGAACAGGAAGAGAAACTTACTGTAATCGACAATGACTTGGCAGAACTCAGGAAACAGGCTCGTGATATAAAAAAACAGAACATGAAAGACTTTGAAGCTATTTTAACAAAAGATCAAAAGAAAACATTAAAAAATATGAAAAAAGAAGGCAGAAAGAAATTTGATGAACACAGAAAAGAACTTCCGCCTCAGCCACCTTGCAAAAAAATCTAAGGTAAGTATATAAAATGAACAAAACGGTGCGGGCTATATCTGTTTGCCCGCACCATTTTGTTGCAAAAATTTTACTTATAATCAGCCCAACATAGACACGTTAATTTTCCCATATTTTGCTGAAAGGTCGTCAATGTGGTGAACAAGATACAAAATTGGTTCAATATCTTTTTCGTTCAGGTCAATTATAGCTCCCCAATCAGTTCTTGCATGATGTGCGGCAATCATTCTTGCGATACGTTTAAATCCTGCATTCATACAAATACAAAACCCATACTGAGAATGTGAAATCCATTCTTTTCTGAAATTTTCATCATAATCTATAAGACCTGATTCAAGATCAACTGTGTACTCAAAAATTTTGCCAATATCGTGAAGAAGGCATGCTGCGTAAACATCATCATGATTAACACGCTGAAAAAACATTCCGAACATTGTTTCTGCGTATCTGAGACATTCATGAACATGCACCATAAGTCCGCCTATGTAATTGTGGTGCATAAGTTTTGCAGCCGGTGCAATCAATATTTCTTCCTTGTTTTTGGTATAGATATCTAAAACAAAATTTTTTAGTTTTTCATCTGTAATTTTATTTATGTATGAAAGAAGGGCTTTATATTCTTCTTCTCTTTCATTTTCATCCAGTCCTGTTTTTGCTTCTTTAATAAGCTCAAGGGATTGTACCAGACAATTATTATATTTCTCATTAAAAGACCCTGAAACTATTCGCAATTGATTTCCGCATCTAAATAGTTTTGAATCCATTCTGTTAAGAGCTTCTTCCCACAGGATACAATTCAATAATTCATCGTTTTCCGTATCTTTTAGTTGTAATTTTCCCATTTTTGTACCGGATTTTGTATCTCCGATTGAGAACGTAACTACTTCATAAATTATATCTGTGCTAAACATTTAAACTCCTTAAATTTGTGATATATTGACAAAAAAATTATATCATAAAAAAGAATTGAGTCTTTTTATTTTGCTCAATTCTTTATTTCTCCCTCTTGTTAGCTATTGTTTAATCTGTTTGCCTGTTTTTCAATAGCTTTTTCTTTTTATCCGAGAATTTTGTCCCGGGTTTGCTCCCTTTTATACTCCCTGCTGTTATCAATGACGGAATATTCTTATTCCGTCCGATAACCTTCTATAATTTCGTTTTAGCTTTTCTTTCAGCTTTTGCAGAAGATTCATGTTTTCGGATAGTTGGTCTTTCAATCGTATAACCCTTTTATAATAAACATATTTTTTATTTATACTCTAAAATTTACTAATTGTAAATATCTTGTGCAAAACTTTTTTACAAATGATAAAATTCACTCTATTTTACGTTTATTCTTTTATTGCCTGACAGGGTGATAAAAAAAATCTGTAGTGTATGTATCATATTATTGCTATGACTAATGAAAAATTTGAAGGTTATCAGTACAACAGATGCTCATCAAGGGGAATTTGTTCTATAAATCCGGCTACAGCATCATTTCAGGAGATTATTCTTCTAAACCTGAAATATATGGCTTATTATGGTTTAAAGTTAGATGAGTGTGGCACAAAAGATAAGAAAATAAGCAATTTAATTTTAAATACGTTATCTGTTCTGAGTTCAAATTATGAAATTTCGGCTATGAATTTTGAGCTGATTAATTCTGCTTTCCGAAAAGAATTTCCAAGAGTTATCAAAGAGTTTAGTGATATATGTCCCGGATATGAAAAGCCGGAAACAGACAGTATTTTACAAAAAGATGCAGAGTTAAATGATTATATAAGGTACGGGGAAAAAGAATTTAATAAACGCATGCAAACTCTTTCTGATGAGGAAAGAAATCTTTATATGATATTGTTTGTTTTAATAAAAAGTTTGTGTATAAATATTTTGACTTATGAAAGTTTCGGCGCAGAGGCAGATGATGAAATTATTTTAATATACAGAGTGCTTAACCTTTTAAATACTCCGTCTGTGCAAAAGGGTGAGCTGAAAAAATATGTTTCTGAGCTGGCAGAATCCGATTGTAATTTAATGAAAAAACTTCATGCCATTCAGGAAGAAACATATGGTGAACAGGAAGAAAAAGAGGTTTCGTTTTCTACTGATAAAGGTAAAGCTATTTTGGTTGTTGGTTCTAACTTAAAAGAGCTGGAGATGATACTTGATGTTTTTGAGGGTAAAGATATTGATATTTATACGCATGACAATATGATTTTAGCTCATACTTTTCCCGCATTTAACAGATATAAAAATCTGAAAGGTCAGTTTGGACAGGGGATGGAAAACTGTCTTTTGGATTTTTCAACTTTTCCCGGACCGATTATTCTTACAAGATACTCATTATTTAATGTAGAAAGTCTTTACAGAGGTATACTATATACAACAGATTTTTCATATTCAAAAGGTGTTATACAAATTAAGAATAACGATTTTTCTGATGTTATAAAATCAACAGAAAAATCAAGGGGGTTTAAGACCGGAAAAGTTTGTGAATCTGACAAAATCGGTTTTTCTCAAACAAAGATTATGACAACGATAAAAGCCAAAATCGCAGAAGGTAAATATGAACATATTATACTAGCAGGAACAGGCGGATATTCTGCAGAAGAAAAAGAATATTTTAAAAGTTTTATTGAGCACGTTCCTTCTGATGTTTTAGTCGTATCGTTATTTTGTTGTAAACAGAAAGAAAATGTCATTTGCATAAATGCACTAAATGATGTTTTGGCAATGAATACGTTATTTGATAAAGTATTGAAAACATTTTCGCAAAAAATTACATTGATTTTTCCGTATACCAGCAGGCATGTCTTATCGGTTATTATTAATTCGGCAAAAAGAGAAAATGTAAATGTATATGTCGGGAAATGGACTTCCTCCGTAATGAAACAAGGTATTATTGAAAGTTTAAAGTCGGAATTTGGAGTTAACGGGGTTACTGTTCCTAAAAATGATATGAACAATATAACAGATGTTAAATAAATTGCTCTTGTTGTAATATTGATGTATATTAAAGATTAGTTGATTAATTTTAATAATTGGAGCAATGATGATTAAGACTATAAGAGAAAGCTTTAAAATAACAAATGGAAATATCGTAATAGCCACACCACTGATATTCTTTTCTTTGATATCAAGCCTGTATATGATATTTTCTGCAGCAGGAAATAAAATCGGTTTTATTTTTTCGGTAGTATTATTCTTCCTCATGCTTGGCGCATTTCTTTCAGGCTGGTTTTTTATAATTGCAAGAGCTGTAAAAGAGCCTGATGTAGAGAGTAATCAATTAATTACGGAGTTTCCTTCAGGAGTTGGTGAGTATTTTTTATCAGCTATGGGTATGGTGCTTCAGGTAATTATTATTTTTACTTTAATAGGTGTTGGAGTTGTTATTTTAGGTAAAAAGATTATAGGCGGGGTCGGAATCTCTTATGGACAGCTCGTTCAGGCAGCATCAAGTGTTGAAGCAACAAAGGCTTTTGTAGATTCTTTGAATAATGAACAGCTTGTTAAAATAAACATGCTGAATCTTTTGGCATTCTGTTCGATATCTCTGGGGTACTTTGTTTTGATGTTGTATCCTGCTGTTATTTTCTTTAAGGAAAAAAATCCTTTTAAAGCATTTTTTATCTCACTTAAAGATACATTTAGCCACAGATTCTTTAAGAATGCAGCTTTGTTCATATTTATATCGTTTGTTTATATGATAATATCGCTGGGTACGGTTTTGTTGGGTAAAAATATAATATTACATTTTATATTTACGCTTTTGAATTTCTATTATATAACTTATTCTGGCATATTGCTTTGTAACTATTACTACTCAAACTTTATAAAAATCGGCTCTAATATTGATGCAACAGTTTAGAAATCGGCTGATTTTAAATAGCCGGAAAGACCTATTACTTTTGTCTGATGAAAAGTTTTTACTGACGGGTTATATTAATAATATAATTAATCCGCAGATGCCCGCTTGTGTTGACAGGCTTATGAGAAAAGAGTTTTTCTCGGAGGTTGCGGTAAAAGGCAGGTTTGTTGAGTACCTGCCTTTTTTAATTCGAATTTTTTTATTTTATTTAACTTCAATTACTTCAGCCCAAAATTCCGGATTTTGTGAATCACAGTCCATAATGTCAATTATTCTGTAACAAGGAACCGGTGCTGTTGTAATATGAGTTATTCCGTTTACGGTTTCTTCTTTGTTCACTCCAAAGTGACCGGATATAACAGCTTTAACGTTTTTGTGTTTTTGTAATACTTCAATATATTTTTGCGGTTTGAATGTCATATAATTTTCGTTTTCTTCGGGCGGGATTAAAGGGAAATGCTGCAATATAACTACGTTTTTATTACTGTATAAATCCAGATTTGCATCTACCCATTCTACAACATCATCTTTAAAATATCCGTTTGTACTTGGAATAACATCTTTTGCTCCGTCAACAACAAAAAATACAACTCCCTCTTTTTCAAATACATAACTTGTTTCTTTTGCTTTGATATTTCTTACTTTTTTTCTTAAAATGTTCTGATAATCTTTTTTGCTTAAATCTTTATGCTTGTTAACATCTTTATCTCCAATTACAACATAAAAAGGTTTTTTGAGTTTTTTTGCTTCAGATAAAAAGTCTTTCAAAATTTGTACATCGGGTTTGTTAATGTTATCTCCGGTAAATACAATAAAATCAATGTCTTGCTGATTGTTTACATTGTCGATTAGTTTTTTCAGAGTTTCGCTGTTGTATTCTTTTGAATACCTTGCGCCGTCAATCTGAACAAATCTCAGGTCTTTTGCGAACGCAGTTGAGCAAAACAACAAAGAAACAAATAACAAGCTGAAAATTTTTTTTATGTTTATCACAATTACACCCCTTATATTTACCCCTATCCCTATTTTATCACAGAAATAGTGAAAATTTTTCAGACATGAGTTATAATATACATGCAATGTACAAATCAGAAGCAGGAACAAGAAATGTCTTTTGATTTTTCATCAAATATCAACCCACCAATGAAAGCAGGAGCTGCATACAAAGACGGAAGCGGTATGGGCGGCGGCGGAATGTATTTTCAACAGGGAAAAAAACGCAAAGACCAGCCGGAAGAAGATTTGTTTGAGCACAAAAAAGACGAAACAGAAAACGATATTACTTTTTCCGAATTGCAGGAAGAAGACATACCCCGTGACAATATCGTTAATGATTTTGTAAATTGGTTTAGGCAAAAAAGGAACAGATAGTTTTCAAAAAGAGATTAAGCTTGTTTTTCTTGTTAATAAGACAAGCTGTTTTGGGCATGTATATATTTTAAATCTTAACAATAAAAATTCACAGAGTTACAATATATGTAACGGGAGGTTGTTATGGACTGGCAGAAAGAAGATTTGAAATATATTTGGCACCCTTGTTCTCAGATGAAGGATTATGAAACACTCCCACCGATTGTAATTGAGAGAGGAAAAGGAATAAACCTTTATGATGTAAACGGAAAGTGCTATAAAGATGTAATCAGTTCCTGGTGGTGTAACCTGCTCGGTCACTGTCATCCGCGGATTAATGAAGCAATAAAAAAACAAGTGGATACTCTTGAGCATGTAATTTTTGCTAATTTTACGCACAAGACAGCAATCACTCTTTGTCAAAGACTTATGGAGGTTTTGCCTAAGGGGCTTTGCAAATTCAATTTTGCCGATAACGGTTCTGCAGCAGTTGAGATGGCTTTGAAGATGAGTTTTCAGTACCATTACCAGACAGGTAATCCGCAGAAAAAAAGGTTTATGGCACTTGCTGATGCATACCATGGAGAAACTCTCGGTGCGCTTGCAGTCGGCGGAGTAGATTTGTATTCGGAACTTTATAAACCACTTCTTCTTGATGTTATAAGACTTGATGGTTTGGATTGTTACAGATGCAAATGGGGGAAATGTCGTGATTGCTGCAACTGCGAATGTTTTGAAAAAGTTGAAAAAATATTCAAAAAATACGCAGATGAAACGGCTGCTGTAATTGTTGAACCTCTTTTGCAGGGTTCTGCAGGAATGAAAATTTATCCGCCTTTGTATCTCAAAAAGCTAAGAGAACTCTGCGATAAATATAATGTTCATCTGATAGCAGACGAAATTGCAACAGGGTATGGAAGAACTGGAAAAATGTTTGCGTTTGATCATGCAGGCGTAAGCCCTGATATTATGTGCTTATCTAAAGGTTTGACCGGCGGATATATGCCGATGTCAATTTGTGTTACAACTCAGAAGATTTATGATGCTTTTTATGATGATTACTTAAAAGGTAAAGCCTTTATGCACTCTCATACTTATGCGGGGAATCCGCTTGCCTGTTCGGCTGCAATAGAAGTTTTAAATATACTTAAAGACGAAGAAATTATCCCTCGGGCGTTAGAGAAGGCACAATACTTTAATCAAATCATTAAAGAAAAGTTTTTACCGCTGGAAAACGTTGGTGAAGTCCGTTCAATTGGTTTAGTTAACGCAATAGAGCTTGTAAAAAACAAAGAAACAAAAGAACCTCTTGATTATACAAAAAGGACCGGATATCAGATTTATAAAAAAGCCCTGGAAAAAGGAGTTATCCTGAGACCTTTGGGAGATGTAATATACTTTAATCCGCCTTTAATTATTGAAAAGGAGGATATGGATTTTGTTACGGAAGTGGCTTTGGATTGTACAAAAAATATATTAAATAGCAAATAAATTTTTCACCGTTTTTAATAGAAATATGAAAATTCAAAGTGTTATACCTTATTCATATTTGCCGGACTGGAAACGGGATAAAAACGTCAGTTTTGGTATGGCATCGGATATTACGGTTGAATATGTTTTGAAAAATCATTCCAGATTTTTACCTCAAAGTATGAAAAAGAGGATGCAGGAACTGATTACTTCAGGCTTGGGTAAAAAGCGCCTGAACGAAGTACATGATGAAGTATACAAAGATTTATTTGAAGCGAAAACGCTTAATGAAGTTACCGAAAAATTTCCTGAATTTTCCGGGGTAAAGGATATTAAAGAGATATCAGATAACCGTTCAAAAGCCATAAAATTTCTTTTGAAAATTATGCCTCTGGAAAATTTTACACTTGATTATATCAAAAAATTATACAGACCGACTTTGCAGGAAAATTTGGTTAGAGAATACGGATTTACAAACAGAAGTCTGCTAACCTGGTTAAACTCAAAGTTGAATATACAAAAATTAAGCGGGAGTTATATCAAACTGCTGAAGATGAGTGACGAGAAGGAGAATGGAAGAATAGCAGAGCTTTCAAGACGGGCGATATACGAAAATGAATCTGCGCAAAAATATCGCCTGCAAAGAGCTGCAGAGGCTCATAAAACCCCGGAATACAGAACAAAAAAACGAAATGAGATGAAGGATTATTACCTTCGTCATCCTGAAACTGCGCAAAAAACAGGTTTAATAAGCAAAATGACCTGGGACA
>CACWIL010000009.1:0-5958 GCA_902760905.1 uncultured bacterium | reverse complement strand
CTGGGACAGATGTCCTGAAATAAAAAAAGCTTTAAGTGAATATACCAGATCTTTGGATTCTTACACAAAAAAGGTTATGTCAAAGAAGGTTGCAGGTATAAGTCTTAATGAGAAAGAAATGCGTATTGCGACTGTATATTATAGTAATTTTTGGAAATTAAATCCGCAATATAAAGCAATTTATCGTGAGCGCAGACTTGAAGTTATTGAAGAACTCAGGAAAAAAGATTAACTTATTTTGGATTTTAAAATCTGAGCAGCTGAAATAAGTATATCTATACTTGTAGAAAAAGGCGGAGCGTAAGTTAAGTCAACATCTATCAGCTCTTCAACGGTTATTCCCCTTATTAAACCTATTGAAACAGTGTTAACTCTTTTGTCTGCATCACCGCATCCGATTGCCTGAGCTCCTAAAATTTTATGTGAACGCCTGTCTGCAACAAGCTTGAGTGTTATATTTTTTACTTCGGGCATGTATCCGGCCCTGTCACGTTTTGTTATTATTACAGAAGCGGCATCATATCCGAATTTCAGGGCATCTTTTTCTGATAAGCCTGTTCTTGAGATGTTTAAGTCCATGTATCTTAGTACAGCAGAGCCCATAACCCCTTCAAAATCTTCAACACCACCTGATACATTTATTGCACAGATTCGCCCCTCTTTGTTAGCGGTAGAGCCTAATGGAACCCAGACAGGAGTATGAGAAACCATGTTTACTTTTTCGACACAATCTCCACAGGCATAAATGTCTTTTATATTTGTTTCCATGCGGCTGTTAACCTTTATAGCTCCTGTTTTTCCTATCATAACACCTGCTTCTGCCGCTATATCAACGCACGGTTTTACACCTGCCGCAACAACAACCATATCTGTATAAAATTCATATCCTTTGTCCGTTGAAATATTTAAGGTATTTTCTGTTTCAGATATAGTTTTCACTGTATCATTATTAACAATTTTTACCAGTTTTTTTGAATGTTCCAGAATATAATCCTGAACAAGTGCAGAAATATCTTCGTCCAGCATGGAAAGAACATATTGCGAGCGTTCTATCAGTGTAACTTTTTTATTGTTTTTTACAAATCCTTCAACAAGCTCTACTGCAATATATCCGCCGCCAATTATCGTTATATGATTAGCTTTGAGCATACCCTGTTTCAGTCTTACCCCGTCATCGAGAGTTCTCAGCGGGTAAATATTTTCTGATTTAATTTTGGCATACTCAGGAATAACAGGTTCTGCTCCGGTTGAGATAACAAGCTTGTCATATTCTTCATACTGTAATTCTTTTGTATCAACATCTTCTATTATGATTTTCTTTTCATAAGGTATAATTTTAGTTACCTTTTTTCTTGTGTGAATATGGATTCCGCTTTTTTCAAACTCTTCTTTAGAGCGGATAATAAGCTGTTTCCAGTCCTGAAAATCACCTGCAATATAATATGGCATTCCGCAAGCAGAATACGATACGTAGTTATCTTTTGTATAAATATGTACTTCCGCATCAGGAAGTAAACGTTTTGTTTTTGCAGCTGTTTTTGCACCTGCGGCAACTCCGCCTATAATAATAATTTTCATAAAAAAATTATTATAGGAATTGATGCTGTACTCAATTAGTCAACTAACTATAAAACTTTTAATTATATAAGAACCGTAAGCGCAAGTCCGGAAACAATACTTATTACAAGTAAAAATGCAATTATTTTAATTGTATCTTTAAAATCATTGTTTTTTAATAATACCAATAACCCCAATCCTGCATTAGAAAGCAGTGCGCTCATTGCTGCACCGAAGGTGATTGAACCTTTAATAAGCATCATTGTAACACCAATTGAGATTGCGCAGTTAGGGATTAAACCGATAAAAGCCGCAGCAACAGGCTGAATATATTTTCCGCTTTGGAGAAGGTTTGTTATAGAAACACTTTCGAGGCAGTAGTTCAGAATAAGCGTAATAACAAGAATAAATCCAAATACATTTGCAGTATGGATTATCGGGTGAATAATAATCTCTCTTTTGTGTCCGTGTTCAATATCGTGTTTGCAGCACCCTTCTTCTTCAATAAAATCAACAGAGAAATCTTCATTTTTTACAACAGCCTGAGGTCTTATAATGTCGATTAAATATCCGGCTGTAATACCAATAACGAGTTTTACGGCAACAATCGGAATAATCAGATATGCTTTTGAAGGTGTTGCAAGCAAAATCGGTATGGTTTCATCAGAAGTTGCCAGATAGACTGCAATTAAGCATCCTCTTGTGATTATTCTTTTTGAATACAAACTGCTTGCTATAACAGAAAAACCGCATTGCGGGATGACCGATGCAAGTCCGCCTACCAGAATCCCGCTCTTCCCTGTTTTTTTCAGAATAGTATTTAATTTATCCGCATAGAAAAATTCTAATAGTTCTATCACAAAAAATACTACAAACAAGAACGGCAAAAGATGAATGCTGTCACATATTGCATCAATAACCCATTCTGCAAAAGGCAGTTTCTCTATTAAACTGTCAATCGGAGCAAACATCCATTCATTTAATTCGTTAATTTTGTTTATAAAAGAAATCAGCATAAGAAAAATTTACCATAAAATTTTAAAATAAGAAAGGTTGTTCATTAATCTTCAGTAAATATTATTTTGTTATTGTTCTCGTCTTTTACGCTATACTCAAACTCGTTGTTTTTTTCTACTTTAACTTCTTTGTCATTTAGCAAATAGTATTCTTTTTCCAGTGTACAACCTTTTGTTAAGTATGAATCCAGGGAGGTGTATCCGTAATTTATGACATCTGTTTTTCTGTTTTTTATAGTGTTAAAACTAAAAACCCTAACAATTGTGAATACGTTATCACCTTGTTTCAGGTGTTTGTATATTATTTTTCTCCCGTCATTTGATTCAAAATTAAAAATTTTTTCAGCAACAACTCTTCCAGTTTTATCAGTTATTTTTGTAAAAACGCAATTGTTATTTTTTATTACTTTTACTTTATTTCCGTTTGGATATTTGGAAGTTTCGGCTACAGAGTTATCATAATATTCCAAAGTCTGTGTATAAACTTTATATTTGCTAAAGCTCATTTTAAGCTCTTTTTCCGCAGTTTCTATTTCATTGTTATAATTTCTGTTTATTGTTTCAAACCAATAACTGTTGTCTGTATCATATTCTGTATATCTTTTGTCATAAGGAAGCTGCCACATAGCAACTCTGCAATTGTATGTTTCATCTTTGATTTTTTTACGTGAAAAATTCATGTTTATGGCATCAATACCTGATTTTTCTATTCCCAATGTCAAATCCTCAATATTCCCTAAAACTATATCTATATAAAGTATTTCTTTTTGGAGAAATTGCTTATATTTTCATAAAATTTATGCAAAGACCTTAAAGAGTGAGCTTTATGAGTTTGCGGAAAAATTAAAAATTTTCCTGCAAACTCTGGGAACGGTTTCGATTTAGGCTACGTGCTATCCCGCACCTAGCCTAAATCTCACACACCTAAAGTCGGATTTGAAAAAGTCGAAAAATTGTCATTTTTCAGACTTTTTCCGCATCCTCTTATAGATTTACAAAACTTAGTATTTTATGATAAATTTATTAAAAAGGAGTGATTATGAATACAATTACAATTGACAAAGATAAATGTGCACAATGTGGTCTGTGTGTAAATGATTGCGTATCAATGTGTATGGGAATGAATAAAGACGGCTATCCTTATATGAAGGATGAACAAATGTGTCTGAAGTGCCAGCACTGTATGATGATTTGTCCGACCGGGGCATTGTCTTTTAACGATAAAAGCCCTGATAATTCAGAAAAAGTTTCCGCAAAAGATCTTTTGTCACTCATAAAATCACGCAGAAGTATCAGACAGTATAAGGATGAAGAACTGACCGAAGAAGAGCTTCAAACAATTAAAGATATGCTTCCTTTTATACCGACCGGATGCAATTCTCACAAAATGCACTTCTCTTTTGTTGAGAAAAAAGCTGTTATGGTTGAACTTAAGAACAAAGTCAATAACAGATTCAGAAAACTTTTAAACAGCAAAATTTTATCACCGCTAGCCAAAAAATTTGAACTCTATAAAGATGCTTTTGACAGAGATGAGGATATTGTATTCAGAAACGCTCCGCATATGATAGTTGTATCATCACCGATTTCTGCTCCCTGCGCACCGCAGGATCCTGTTATAGCACTCAGCTATATAGAGCTTTATGCAAGAAGTCTCGGGTTGGGTACCTGCTGGTGCGGTTATGCTGAAATTTGCATAAAACTGTTCCCCGAACTTTGTGAGATATTGGAAATACCAAAAGGATATACTCCTGTTTATGCAATGCTTCTTGGTAAACCGGCAGTTAAATATATGAGAGCTCCACAGCCTGAACCATATGCAATAACCGAGATAAAAGATATTCTGCCAAAAGATTCCTGTATATGGTGCAAGACAAAAAGATTAATTACAAACTTCCTTAGAGGCTAAGGTGTGGGGTAAATGCATTTAAGCTGGTGGAACTGCTTAGATATAATCAGTACGCTTTGATTAAAAATATTTTTATTCCGTTATCAAGCCGTTCAACTCTTTTAACATAGTGATAATCTGTAAGTGATGTTAAAATCAGAACAACAGCGGGAGGTTTACCTGTCATTTTTGAATAATAAAGTGACTGTCCGATGCTTTCTGCCCATTTTTTTGCAAAATCAAACTCTATTGCATAGTCTTTTGTAAGACAGTCAACTCTTGTCATATCCCACAGAATAGCTTCTTTTCTTCCAAAATCAGAGGTGCACCACTGGTTAACGTAGTATGATTCAGTCTGATTAGGCATCATTGTTTGGGTTTCATACCATTTTTGCGGAACATAATTAAGACCGATATAATAAAGTCCTGTTGCCATCAGAATAAAAGTAATTCCAAAGCTGATTACCTTACTTTTTCCTATACCCTGTATTTTCTTCTTTCTTGTCATAACAAAATTATCTTTTAAAACCAAATTAAACTCAACCCTTTTTTATGATATTATCAATTTATGCGTTATATCGGGAGTAAAAAGCTTTTATTAGGGGATATCGAGCGGGTTATTGATGAAAATATCAAAGACGCTGAGACTTTTTGCGATATTTTTTCCGGTACGGTTTGCGTAGGTGATTATTTTAAGAAAAAATACAAAGTAATTACTAATGATTTATTGTATTTTTCTTACTGTATTCAAAGAGCCATTATAGAAAATAACACCGTTCCACGATTTGAAAAACTCGGATTTAATCCTGTAGAATATTTTAATAATTTATCAGAAGATGAGCAGAACAATTTGCCTCAGGAAAAAAAGTTTTGTGTAAATAATTTTTCTCCCAGAGGGAACAGAATGTATCTTACTGAAAAAAACGCTCTTAAAATCGATTTTATAAGAAACAAAATTGAGGGCTGGAGGGGTAAATCTTTAATTAATGAGAGTGAATACTATTATCTTCTTGCAGTGTTAATTGAAGCAATTCCTTTTGTATCAAATATTTCCGGAACTTATGGAGCATACAACAAATTTTGGGATAAACGTTCTTTAAAGGATTTGATTTTAAAAGATATTGATATTTTTGATAACGGAAAAGAAAACAGAGCGTACAACCTTGACGGGAATGAACTTATAAAACAACTGAGCGGTGATATTTTGTATATAGACCCACCATATAACAAACGCCAGTATTCTTCTAATTATCACCTTCTTGAAACCGTTGCAAAGTATGATAATCCGATTCTTAAAGGTGTTACTGGACTAAGGGAAAACGAAACAAAATCTGGCTATTGCAAAAAAAATACAGTTATCAAATCTTTTGAAGATTTGATACAGAATGCAAAATTCAAACATATTATTGTAAGTTACAGTACTGATGGTTTAATGGGTATAAATGATATAAAAGATGTTTTAGCCAAATACGGTACAGGTTATAAATTGTATGAAAT
>CACWIL010000008.1 GCA_902760905.1 uncultured bacterium | reverse complement strand
TACTTCCAAAGTTTTTATTGAATTATCAATATCAAAACCCTGTGCAAGAGCAACTGTCAAGGCAGCAAGAACATTATACACAGAGAACATTCCGTTCATTACAAGTTTTACTTCATATTTTTTCCCCTGAATATCACATGTAAAAGAAGCTCCTGAGTCATCAAATTTAATATTTTGGGCTCTTACATCCGCTGGCATATTTATACCGTATGTATAAACTTTTACATTAGGTGATATAACCTCTAAAAATTGTGCTGCATAAGAATCATCAGCATTAATTACCGCAAAATCACCGGAATACAAATTCTCAAATAATTTTGCTTTAGCTTTAAAATAATTTTGCATTGTTATATGAAAATCAAGGTGATCCTGAGTTAAGTTTGTTAATACTGCACCATTAAATTCTGCACAATCAACCCTGTGCTGAGCCAGAGCATGTGAGCTTACTTCCATTACTACATTTGGAATATTTTTTTCTCCAATATTATAAAATAACTCTTGAAGTTCCGGAGCCTGAGGGGTTGTATGCTTGGCATCATGATAACTGTCTTCTGAAAACATTTTATTTCCGAGCGTTCCAATCAGAGCACACTTTTTGCTTTCTGCCTCAAATAGTTTTTGGATTAAGTGAGTTACTGTTGTTTTACCGTTTGTTCCGGTTACGCCTATAAGATTAAGCTTCTTAGAAGGTGACGAATAAAACAAATCCGAAATTTTTGCCAGTGCCTGCTGTGTATCGCTTACAACTATCTGAGGAATATCAAGATTTAAAACTCTCTCCACAATACAAAGACAAGCACCGTTTGAGACCGCTTCTTCGGCATATTCATGACCGTCAACATGTTCACCGGTCAAACATACAAATACATCATCCGGTTTTGTTTTTTTTGAGTTATATGAAATTCCTTCAATTTCATTATAAAATCCTTCTATTCCGATTAAATCCGTATGTTCAAGATTATCAATTATCGTTCTTAGTTTCATTTTTTCTCCTTATAACATTATTCAAATTTGTCCGGTTGTAAATTCAATATTCTTGCAATTTGAGTTGAAATTTCTTTAAATATAGGTGCAGCTACTGTGTTTCCCCATATCTCACCACCTTGTGCAGAGTCAACAATAACATAAATTAAAACCTGAGGATCTGTTGAAGGCATATAGCCAACAATAGATGTGTACAATTTATTCGTATATCCTGCACCGTTTTCTTTCGGTTTAATTGATGTACCTGTCTTAGCAGCAATATTAAAATTCGGATTCTTTATAGGGGATTTTCCTCTGTTAATACTTTCTGTCAACAGTTCTGTTACAACCCTTGCATGTTCCGGCGACATAACCTGAATCCTCTGTACTTTTTCGGCTTCTTCTTCCGGCGAATATTTAATGACATGCGGAGTAACTCTTACACCGTCATTTGCCAATGCTGAAACAGCAGATACCATTTGAATTGCCGTAACAGATGAACCATATCCGTAACCCATTGTTGCGTGATCTGATGCATCCCACTTGTTCGGATTTTTTAATAAACCTACAGATTCTGCCGGTAAATCTATGCCCGTTTTACTGCCAAAGCCAAACTTTTTAAGCATATCGTAGTATTCCTGTTTTCCCATCATCTGGGCAATAACAACAGAAGCAACATTGCTTGAATGCTCAAACAAATATACCAAATCGATCATACCGGGATTTGGATGGCGTGCATAATCGTAGTTTTTAATGGTCCACCAACCAACTTTTATTTTTCCGGTGTCATTTATTTTTGAATATCTGTTTATTTTACCAAGCTCAATCGCAGATGCAACAGTTATCGTCTTAAATGTTGAACCGGGAGGGAATACATCAGTAAGAGTCCAGTTTTTTATCTGAAAACTTGTTGCCTGTTTAAAGTTATTCGGATCAAAATACGGATAAACAGCATAAGCTAAAATTTCACCATTTCTCGGATTCATAACAATTACAGCACCTCTTTGTGCATTGAATTTCTGAATCGCTTTCATTAGCTCTTTTTCACAAATATGCTGAACAGCAGCATCTATTGTTAATGTAACATCCTTTCCTTTTACAGGTTTGGTTGCAGCAACTGGGTCTGTTGAAATATTGTATATTACCTTTCCTTTTGGAGTCATTTCATAGGTTGCAGCTTTTGTAACACTTTCAAGTTTATCTGCTGCCGTTAACTCTACACCTGATGCGACATCAGCATCAAAATTATAATACCCGAGCACATGGGCAGCCAGTGTTCCCTGAGGATATGTTCTTATACTCTTCTTATCCATTGGAATTTCTCTCAGGTTTAGTTTAGCTATCTCGTCTTTTGTATGCCTGTCTACATTTTTCTTTAGAGCAACCATCGAAGTATTTTTACGCAGTTTTTCCGTTAAATCGTACTGAGAAACTTTCAGAATAGGGGCAAGTTTTTTTGCAAGCTCTTCAGGTTCGTGAACATAGTCTGCACGTCTTGCAAAAATATTATAATACACTGTATCAGTAGCAAGTTTTATCCCGTTTCTGTCATAAATATCTCCGCGCATAACAAAAGCACTTGCCAAACGCTGTTTTTTTGCTTTTACACGAAAATGCCTTGTATCAAGGACCTGAACACAGAAAAGGTACACGACAAATCCGAGAATTGCAAATAAAAACAGCAGCTGAATTATTGTCAGCCTGCGTTTAAACAATGCACTTTTTATATTTTTTTGGAATATGGCATTATTTAAATTTCTATGATTGTTATTGAAACTTCTCGCCATACTAAAATAATACCACAACTTAGCTTAAAGGTTAATAAGTAAACTTTATTTAACTATAATCCGTATAAATCTCTCGCATTAAAGTATAAAAGCCGATTTACCAGATTGTCGTCCTGAAAATACGAACCTATTTTTACCTTAAAATTATCCAGATTTTTTCTGTACAACTCATTTGTCTGATTAAACTCGCCCACAAAAGCATCCGATGCCCATAAAATACGATTTGTGTAATCACCTTTTGATGTATTTCTTAATGCTTCGATAAGCATAATTACATCCGTCATATCTCCTGTCCCGAAGTCAATCCAGGAAGTATCACAGTATAAAGTCGCACTTTCTTTTTCTATTGAATCAAGCATTATTTTGATTGCTTCAATATGAGAATCCTGCTGTCCTGTAGAAAGATGACCAAGAATTATCGGCACATCAGGAAACTGCATTGCCTTTTCATAGATAAGCTCAGGGGCTGAGAAACGGGATTTTATATTGCCGGAATGATACAAACACGGTTTTTTAAATTCTCTTGCAAGCTCTAAATACTTGTCATACCTGGACGAATTTGCAGGCAGCTTTTCACACTCAGGATGAAATTTTAAACCCAGGAACTGCGGATACTCGGTTAATAAAAATCTCATTACATGATTATCCAAAGATTTATCAACCTGACAAACTGCAAGCGGAAGAATTTTTTTGTATTTTTTTGCAACTCTTATTATGTCTAAGTTACAGTCTAACTCACTTTTAAGATTTACCGCTTCTATACCTTCAAGATTTGAACATATTGCATAATCAATACTGTCACCAAAAATTTCTAAAATCTGCTCTGGTGAAAAACTTCCCCAAGGTGTACCTATACCATAATGTGTATGCGAATCAATAATCAAAAATATTTATTCCTTTACCGAACGCACCCCTCGCGTAATTGCTTCAAGTATACGTTTAACTTTTACAACTTCTATTCCGTCAAATTTGTCCTGAACATCATTCGCTTCAGGTATAATTATTCGTTTAAAGCCAAGCTTTTGAGCCTCATTAATACGTTTTTCTATATGATTAACGGCTCTCACCTCCCCTGACAACCCAAGTTCACCAACAATTGCAGTTTGTATATCAAATACAACATCTCGAACACAAGTAACGATTGCAAGTGCAATACCCAAGTCTGCTGCAGGCTCATTAACATCTATCCCTCCGATTACATTAACATAAACATCCTGCTTTGAAAGATTTAACCCGATTCTCTTTTCAAGAACAGCAAGAATTTGCAAAACTCTTCCGGTATCAACTCCGTTTGCAACTCTTCTTGGTGCAGGATAAGGAGTTGTACCAACAAGAGCCTGTATTTCTACAAGTAGTGGTCTTGTACCTTCACTTGTAACTATAATAGTACTTCCTGGAGTTTTGGTCTGGCTGTACTCTTTTAAAAATAACTCGCTTGGATTAACAACCTCTGTTAAACCTTTTGCACCCATCTCAAAAATCCCGACTTCCGAGGTATTACCAAAACGGTTTTTTATTGAACGCAATATTCTGTATGATTTATATTTATCGCCTTCAAACTGAATTACGGCATCTACCATATGCTCTAACACTTTAGGTCCGGCAATATTGCCCTCTTTTGTAACATGTCCGATTACCATAATTGAAATATTCTGAGTTTTTGATATCTGCATCAAAGAATTACAACATTCCCTTATTTGAGAAACACTCCCGGCAGAGCTCTGTATCAAAGAAGTATAAATTGCCTGAATACTATCTACAATGACTAAATCAGGTTTTAAATCTTCAATATGTTTTTTGATAAGTTCAAGATTTGTCTGGGGGTAAATGTACAAATTGTCAGATTTAACTCCTAGTCTTTCTGCTCTTAATTTAACCTGACTTGCAGATTCTTCCGCTGAAACATAAAAAACTTTTTTATCCTGCCTGCAGAGTTCACCTGATGTCTGCAAAAGGATTGTTGATTTACCAATTCCCGGATCTCCTGCAAGCAATACCAAAGACCCCTGAACAATTCCACCGCCAAGCACTCTGTCAAATTCAGAAATATTTGTTGAAAAACGAATCTCGCTGTTCATTTCTATTTCCGACAACTTCATCGGAGGAGTTGAGTCCAAAACATCTGACACAGTTTCTTTTTTTAATGATGGATTATCAACTTCTTCTACAAACGAACCCCAACTTGAACATTCAGGGCATTTCCCCAGATATCCTGCTGTTTCATATCCGCAATTCTGACATACATATTTTGATTTAACTTTAGCCATATTTACCATAAAGAAAGATTTGACAATAATGCCAAACCTTTTCCCTTCACTACAACTTACACTTCATTTTTCCTATTTATTAACAGGAATAATAAGCTTTTGACCGATTGATAAAGCATTCGGATTAGCCATTTTGTTAGCTTCCTGAATAAGATTTACTTTATTCATGTCAAAAGAACCATAAAATCTTATAACAATACTTTCCAAAGTATCACCTTCTCTTACTGTATATTCTTCTCTTGTTACAACAGGAGCTGCAACAGGCTTAGAAGTATCAGCCGGAATAAATCTGAATTTGGCATTTTCCTGAGCTGCAGGTTTTACTTTCGGTACTGCATCTTCCTTTGGAGTTGAAATATTAATTAAAATGCTTACAAATGTTGTAATCAACAATGTTATAATAACACCTGCTATCAAACCTACTACAAAATATACCTGAGGAGCTTTCTCTGATTTTTGTTGTTTTATACCAAAATTTTGCCATAAAGCATCAATTTCTTTGCGATTGCTCTGGCGTTTATAAAAATCTTCACCCTGATGTTCCATGTTGTAACGGTTCAGAGCCTCCATCATTGCAACTTTTTCTCTTGTAATGTTTGATCTTCTAAGTGTTGTGCTTTTCATAACCCCTCACTATTTTGTGGTGTTAATATACCATTATATATAATAATTAGCATAAAACCATATACTGTGCAAATTTGTAACAAGCTATTGTTAAGAATTGTTAATAGAGAAATAAACTTCTTTTAATCGCTTTTTACTTATGTGTGTATAAAGCTGAGTGGTTGATACATCACTGTGCCCCAGAAGTTCCTGAACTATTCTCAAATCCGCACCGTTTTCAAGAAGGTGGGTTGCAAAACTATGTCTTAACGTGTGCGGTGATATATTTTTATGAATAAGCTTTCCCTGATTATGAATAAAAGTATATACATCCTGCCTTGTAATCATTCTGCCGTTTTCTGAAATCAGCATGCGTTTTGTATTGAGATTATATTTTTTTATAAGTAAATCTCTTGTCGGTAAATATTCTTTTACAACCGTCTTTGCAGTTTCACCAATCGGAATAATTCTTTCTTTTGAACCTTTACCGAAACATCTGACGTACTTTGAAGCAAGATCTATATCATTAATTTTTAAATTTACAAGCTCTGAAACACGCAAACCGCAGCTGTAAAGAAGTTCAATTATTACATGTTCAAGCGGAGTTAAATTGTTACGGAGCATGTCCTCTATATCTTTTACGGTTATCACCTTGGGAAGTCTTTGGGG
The DNA here is from genome assembly GCA_902760905.1 of uncultured bacterium. Taxonomy (GTDB): domain Bacteria; phylum Cyanobacteriota; class Vampirovibrionia; order Gastranaerophilales; family Gastranaerophilaceae; genus CAG-196. Next base: position 11,045 of record CACWIL010000008.1, on the reverse strand, counting down.
AACTTTTGGCTGTTCCAGAGTTGAAGCAGGATTTTTTTCTAATATCCCGACAGATGTTGCCCACTTAAAAAACCCCCTTAGAGATGCAACTTTTCTTATTATACTTGTAGGTGCAAACTTCTTTTCTCTCAAAGTTCTCACATAAGTATTTATCATAAGTCTGTCAACAGATTTAATATCTTCTGTGTTAAGATTATCCGAAAAATTTTCCAAATCACGCCTGTAAGCATCAAGCGTGTTTTGGGACAAACCTTTTTCGAGTTCTAAATATTCAAGATATTCGCCTATAATTTGGTACAAAACTTTTAACCTCTATCTGATTATACAACTTTTTAATACTAATGTGGTATAGTTAGAATAAATGAGGTTATTATGATTAAAAAATTTCTGATTACATTGCTTTTTTTATTCCCGTTAGGAGTTTTGGCAAACTATAATGATGTTTATGTTGCAGATATTCAATATGACTGGATTGACAAATCTATTGTTGAAAAAGAAGCCATGATAAATGAAATTCACGACATAATTTTCTCAACCGTTCCTGAACATCGCAATGATTTAAGAAGCTTATTCAAAGACAAACTCAAAGACAAAAACCACATTGATAATTACCTTGCAGCTTCTGCAGGATATAAAGAATACAAAGAAAATAAGATATCTGCCTTTTTTTACAGAAAAATGAAAAATCCATACATGTATGCCCTGCAGGGTAAAAAAGATACATCAAATGCATTCTATTATGATGCGATGGGAGATTTAAGATACGTTGATTTTTATAACGGAGATTACCCTAATTATCCGTATTACACAATTCAGTACAGAATATCAGGAACTCCTGTCAGCGTTGTGTATTCCATATCAGAAGATTGTCAGTATTTGTTTAAACCAAACGGCAAATTTGAAGGAATCTGGTATAAGCATAATCTCTATAATAAAAAGAACAAAATAATACTTAAAAGAACAACATACTAAAAAAACCATCCCCTCACCCAACGGGAGAGGGACAGGGTGAGGAAGCAGCATGACAACAACAACAGAAGAAATTGCAAAAATATTAATAAAAAAAAGACTTAAAATTGCCACAACAGAATCCTGTACAGGCGGACTTTTAAGTTCAAAATTGACCGATATAAGCGGAAGTTCTGCTTTTATTCATCTTAACCTTGTAACATACGCTAACGAAGCAAAACAAAAAATGCTGGGCGTAAGAAAAGAAACGCTTGAAAACTTTGGCGCCGTATCAGAAGAATGCGCTTATGAGATGGCAAGCGGATTGATGAAACTCACAGGAGCGGATATCTGCATTTCAACAACCGGGATTGCCGGACCAACAGGAGCAACAAAAGAAAAGCCGGTCGGTCTGATGTATTCTACAATTTGTACAAAAGAAAAAGCCGTAACATTTGAAACCCGTTTTCATCCTGAAATTCCCAGAATTGAGATGAAAGAAATGTTTGTTCAGGCGGTATTAGAAAAATTGTATAAGCTGCTTTCAGGGAATAATTAACTTAAAAATATTTGCATGGTATGATTTGAGTTATGAAAGACTATTTAATTGATACACATACCCATATAGATATGATGATTGATGACAAAACAACTCTTCAGGATATTATCAGAGAGATGAATGAACTTGGAGTAAAAAAAGCTGTTATTCCTTCTGTTGAAATTGATACGCAGGATAAAGTTATTGAACTTGCGAACTCTGATGAAAATATCTTTGGTATGGTAGGGCTTTTTCCTTCGGAAGCAAAAACTTATACTCCTGAGTTTGAAGCAAGAATGGAAGAATATGCAAAAAATAACAAAAAAATTGTCGCTGTTGGAGAAATAGGACTTGATTATTACTGGGATAAGTCTTTTGTTGATTTACAGAAAGAAGTTTTTATAAAACAAATTAAAATGGCAAAGCGTCTAAAATTGCCAATTGCTGTTCACGACAGAGAAGCTCATAAAGACTGTTTTGATATATTAAAAGAAAATAAAGCAGAAAGAGTTTTGTTCCATTGTTTTTCCGGAAGCGTTGAGTTTATGAAAGAATGTGTAAAACAAGGCTGGTATATTGCGTTAGGCGGAGTAGTGACCTTTAAAAACGCCGTAAAAATGAAGGATGTAGCACGTGAAATACCACTCGACAGGCTTGTTCTTGAAACAGATTCACCATATCTTACACCGGTTCCTTTCAGGGGGAAACCAAATAAACCTGCTTATGTAAGATATGTAGCGGAAGAAATTGCAAAAATCAGAGAAATACCGTCAGAAGAACTCATTGATATTACAACAACAAACGCAGAAAGGTTTTTTGAGATTTGAAAAAAGAAAGATTAGACAAAGTTTTAGTTGATTTAGGATTTTTCGAAAACAAGAGCAAAGCTTCTGCCGCCATCCTTGCCGGTAACGTAATGATTGGAACGGAAGTAATTACAAAAGCAGGGTATCAGATAGACACAACAAAAGAGTACGACTTTAAAGTAAAGACTATGCCTTACGTTTCACGAGGCGGTTTTAAATTAAAAAAAGCACTTGATGCATTCAAATTTTCACCAAAAGACAGGATTTGTTTTGATGCGGGGGCTTCAACAGGCGGATTTACCGACTGTCTTTTGCAAAACGGAGCAAAATTTGTTTACGCAGTTGATGTAGGTTATGGGCAACTGGACTGGAAAATCAGAAGTTCAGAACAAGTAAAAACGATAGAAAAAACAAACCTTAAAATCTGCTCGTTTGCAGATATTTACTCAGAAGACGAGCCGGTTGCGGATTTGCTTGTTTCCGATTTATCATTCATATCACTTACAAAAGTTTTGCCAAATCTTAAAACCCTTTTATCAAAAGACGGGCATGAAATGATTTGCCTTATAAAACCACAGTTTGAAGCAGGAAAAGAGCTTGTTGAAAAAGGCGGAGTTGTAAGAGATAAAAATACTCACAAAATGGTTATTGAAAATGTTTTGTCCTGCATTAAAGAGCTTGGATATGTAATCAGGGGACTGACTTTTTCATCCATAAAAGGCCCAGCAGGAAATATTGAATACCTTGTCTGGTTTTCAACCACAGGCGAGGAGATAAAAACAGACATTGAAAATGTTGTTTTATCCGCTCACCAAAACTTAGATTAGATTATCGTTTTAATATACTCTATAATATCGGCTGATTCATACATCTGAACATTTCTTTCTTTATCAACCAGAAACGGAACCTGACGTTTTCCGCCCAGGGTAATCAAAACTTCTTCGTTAGCTTTCTCTGCTATATCAATTTTATTCAGAGAAATCCCTTTTTCCTCAGCAAAAGCCAAAACTTTTTTACAGTAAGGACATGTTTCCAGAATATACAAATCTAACATTTTAAACCTCCTCTTTTTAACACATAAACAATTTACAAATATTTTTGTATTTTGTCATCATTCAGGTGTTTAATCCTTAACAAACAGTTTTCTTATTTTCTTATAAACCAACTTTAAAATGCTGAACGGAGCAGTAAGCGGAGCTAATAAAATCTGTAAAAAAATCAAATTTAAGACTACGTTATTATCACCTGCAATATCCTTCAACTCTGCAAACATTGAGTTAAACTCTTCGTCTGTTTTTTGTGTCAAAAGATAATGCAGTCTGCACATAGAATAAGTAATTGTAACTGCTAAATAACTGATTAATATTTTTATCTCTATTCCATCCATGTCAAATATTATACCACTTGTTTATCCCTCTGTATAATAAAAATTTTCTTCTTAAAAGATAAATTACATTTATAAGGAGAAATATTTTGACAAAAAAAATCTTAACACTTTTTATTGTATTTTTACTCGCATTAAATCCTGTTTGTTCTGAAGTAGTCACATCAGCAAAAAACATTCAGGCTGTAGAAACTACCGAAAGCAATAAATACCCTGATTACGCAAAGATGTACACAGGAGAGGATAAGCACGAAAAATTCAATCGGAAAATGTTTAATCTTAACTCTAAGCTAAACAAATTTATAGCTAAACCGGTGCACATTCTCTGGTCATCACTTTTACCGCAATGCTGCATAAACAGAATAAGGGATGCATATAACAATATTGATTATCCCAAAAGACTGGCAAGCTGTATAATGCAAAAAGACGGTGAAGGCGTAAAAAGAGAAACCGCAAGATTTTTAACTAATACAACCATAGGAGTTGGAGGTCTGTTTGACCCTGCGGATAAAATTTTCAAAATTAAACCAACAAATGAAAACATGGAGCAGGCTCTTTGCAAATGTAAAATGAACTCAGGTTCATATCTTGTTATGCCTTGCCTTAACTCTTGTACTCCACGTTCACTATGCGGAAGAATACTGGAAGCCGCCTTAGATCCGTCTGTTTATCTCGCCTCACCTATTACTTCCATTATAAAATTCGGACTTATGGTTAACAGAACTTCTTATATGCAGCCGCTTGCAAATATGATAGAAACAACTTTTGCAGACCCTTATGACATACACAAAAAGCTCTACGGAATAGAAAATTACATTCGCAATTCAAACTACGACAGACAGGAGCTTTTAACAGAAGAAAAACAACTTGTTGAAGAAGGACATCCTGAGCTTGCAGAAGAGCTTATTGCAGAGCTGGGAGAGGAAGAAGTGAATGCAGAAGGAAATAATAACGCAGCAAAAGAAAACATAAAAAAAGGAGAGAATATTATGACACAAAAACAATTTACCGGAGAGGCATCTGATTTATCCGATATTTTGCCGCTTGCAACCGCAATTAAACCTGATATCGTAATCAGTGACTACAAAACTCAGACACCTGTTATTGACTCCATGAAAACAGCTCTGTTTGAAGACAATACAATAAACAAATCCATTTGGAACGAGCTTTCTGTCTGGAACAGAAGTTTTGCAAAACGCATTAAAACAGGTTCGGTTTCAATTACAGAAGGAAGGGAACCATACAGATATAAGTATATTTTACAAAAAGATAAAACTGCGCCCTTAATGATATTCTATCCTTCGATTGGCGAAGGTGCCGGAAACCATCATTCGCTGGTTTTTGCCAAAATGTTCTATGATGCAGGGTATTCAGTAGTAATGCAGGGAAGTCATTTTCACTGGGAATTTGTAAAATCCATGCCGGAAGGTTTTGCTCCGGGGATTCCGTCTGCCGATGCTGAATACATAAGACAAGTGAGTGCAAAAATACTTGAAAACCTGAAAGAACAATACGGTTATGAGCCGGAGAAAAAAGTTATTGTCGGAACTTCATTTGGTGCAGTCGGTTCACTTTTCGTAGCAGAAAAAGAGAGCAAAGATAATACTCTGTCGGTTAACCGTTATATTGCAATATCTCCTCCGATAGAGCTAAAGTACGCTCTTTTACAACTTGATAAAAACGGTGAAGAGTTTGATAAAGAATCTGCTGAAGTTAAAGACAAAACTGCTCTTACTGCTGCAAAAATTCTCCAGATTTACGGACTTAAAGACGAAAAGAACTTCCATACAGACACTCTGCCGTTTACAGATGAAGAAGCAAAACTGATTACTACATTTATTATGCGGCAAAAGTTATCCGACATTATTTTTACTATTGAGCACAATGAAAAAAACAAAGCAGGTATTTATAAAATGATTAACAATATGAGCTTTCAGGATTATGCTGAAAAATATTTGGGCCTGTTACCGAATGATGAATGTTTATACGCCTCACTATATGCTTTAAGCGAGTATCTCACAAACAATGACAATTATCACATCTATGAATCAATTGATGATTATCTTCTAAACGAAAACCAAATATCAAGACTCAAAAATATTACGGAAGAAAAGCTTACCTGCATAAACTGTGGTTCACATCTCGGCTTTTTATATAAAAAAGAATTCATCGAAGAGTTTAAAAAATTTGTATTTAAAAGCTAAACATCCTTTTCTTTTTTAATGTTCTGAAGCAAGAACAGAAGCGGTATAATGACAACAGCTGCAATCGCAAAAACCCTGAACGCATCAATAAAAGCGCATAAGGTTGCCTGCTGAAACAAAAGCTTGTTTATAATACCTTTTGCCATGTATGTTGCAGTTACCGGGTCATAGTTTGTAATAAAAGCACCTGTATAAGTCTGTACTCTTTCAATATAATTTGCTGATGTGTCAGTAAGATGCTGAATGAGCATAAACTGATGTTTTTGTGCTCCTCTGGTAATAAGTGTTGCAACAATAGACGTACCGAAAGCCCCACCGATATTTTTTAATAAGTTTTGAAGTCCTGATGCATTTGTCATCTGGTCGTTTTTCAAAGTTGCCATTGATAAAGTAATAATAGGAATCATTGCCAAACCTAAACCTATACCGAATAAAAAGTTCGGAAACATAATACTCATGGTTGAAATTTGAAGGTTCAAATTCCCGAGCATCATACAACCTGTCGCAATACAGGACAAGCCGACAGCAACCAAAATCCTTCCGTCTAACCTGTTAGCAAAAGAACCGTATAATATTGTTGCCGTTAGTGCACCCAATCCTCTCGGCATCATAGAAAGTCCGCTTTTATATGCATCATATCCCATTAAAGACTGTAAAAATTGCGGCAAAATAGCAACAGAAGCAAGCAATACCGCCTGCATTACTATTTGTACCATTGTCCCGATAAGATAGTTTTTATCCCGGAATATTGATAAGTCAACAAGAGAGTCTTTATTTTTTATCTGAGATATTAAAAACAAAATTCCCGAAATAACAGAAAAAAGCGACAACCAGCAAATCCACGGCGCATTGAACCAATCTGCATTATTACCTTTATCAAGAACTACCTGCAGAGAGATAAGCCATGCACTCAGGAAAAAGAAACCCAAAAAATCAGTTTTAACTCCCTCCTGCTTTTTTGCATAATCAGGGTCATATACAAACATATCAGAAAGCACGACTGCAAGAATACCTATCGGAATGTTAATGTAATATATAAACGGCCATGTCCAGTTTTCCGTAATCCAGCCGCCCAAAACAGGTCCCAGAATAGGAGCAAGAACAATAATCAGACCAAACATAGCCATTGCTTTGCCGCGTTCGGACGGTTTGAAGTTTTCAAGCAGAATAGCCTGAGATATAGGAAGAATACCGCCGCCACCAACACCCTGCAAAATACGGAATGCAACCATTTGTCCCATTGTTTGTGCCATACCGCAAAGCAGAGATGCTACGGTAAACATTATGATACTTGCAATAAAAAATGTCTTTCTCCCCATAACCTTGCTAAACCAGTCAACCATAGGAATAACTATACCGCTTGCAATAAGGTAACTTGTTAAAATCCACATGGATTCATCTCTTGAAACAGAGAAACTTCCTGCCATATGGGGAAGAGCTACGTTTGCAATTGTAGCATCCAACACAAACATAAACGCAGCTGTCATTGTAGGCAGGCACGCAAGCCATGGATTTATTTTTTCATTTTCTTTATTCTCTTCTGCCATTTCTATCCCGTATTTATCTAAGTGATATCATACCACAAAAACAAATATCTAATATGCGGCATAAGAACCGATTATCCTCATTCCTTTTGAGTTCGGTGTTAAGTCATTTATCAGATTTCTGATAATTTCATCCTCTTTATGACCGTCAAAATCGATAAATACAGCCTGCTCTTTATCAGCACCGCTAACCATTTTTGAGTTTATCTGAGTGATATTAATATGGTATTTTACAAACACCTGAACAATATCAAGAAGAGCGCCCTGATGATCATCAAGGAATAATACCATACTTGTTTTATCATACCCTGTAGGTTTTGTATTCGCATCACCAATAACAATAAACCTGCGATTATTAATCTTAAAATCTTCAATATGTTCTTTTAAAATATTCAGATTATAAAGCTCTGCCGTTTTTGGAGTACCTATTATTGAATACGTCAGATTATAATTATTCAGCATCCTTGCAGAGTCATCCATACTCTCTGCAATTACGACATTTAGCTGTCTCGGCATTTCTTCCCTTATAAATTTTTTACATTTTGAAAGTGCATTGGGGTTTGCAATAAGACCGGTAACGCTGTAAAATTCTGTTGTTTTTGATAATATACAGTCGTTCACGGGAATAATTGTTTCGGCCAGAATCTGAATGTTTTGGTTTTTAGTAGTAATAAGATTGTCTACAGTCTCTCTTATTATTCCCTTATACGTAGTTTCAACAGGAAGAACTGCAATCGCATTTGAGTTTTCATCAACGTAATCAATACATTCTTTTATACTGTTCAGAGAACGCTGGTACATAAATAAATCATATTTTTTAAACAGCTTGTCTTTAGCCATTTCGGAATACGAACCGCCCATTCCCAGGCATATAACTTCATTAAAATCTTCAAACATCACACAAAACTCCTGTCTGTTTATAACAATTATACCTTGAAGAAAATAAGATAACAATTATGGAAATTATATACGACTTTACGGTAATATTGTTATAATCCGGTCATTCTGAGGGAAATAGTTGTTTATTCCCGAAGAATCTCTTTAAAGCAATTCTTCACCCCTAAATTATTATTGGGTTCAGCATGACAATATTTTACTGCAACATTGTATATTGTTACCACAATTATTATTTAATCGTTTGGAGTCATTTCCAGAAGAATTTGGTCAAACACACTCTGCCAGTCACCTATGGCTTTCTGTCTGAATAACTTAACGCTTTCATACCAGTCACACCTGCTTAAATCGGTATGCCATCTCCAGTTAACATCATAAGGAAGCATTACCCAACAGGGAATTCGCATTGCACCTGCAAGATGGACAAGCGAAGTATCATTACAGATTACCAAATCAAGATTTCTGAGCGCAGCTGCAGTCTGTGAGAAATCCATCAAATCTTTACCTATATCAATAACGTCATCCAGTTTTCTTATATCTTCAGAGCCCTCAAATGTCTGGAAAGAATAGAACTGCGTATTATCAACTTTTATCAGCTGATTAAAAAGTTCCGCAGGAATAACTCTGTCTTTATCAAAAGTTGTATTTCCTCTCCATTTTATACCGACTTTTATCTTATCTGTATTAAAGAATTTTTGACGGTATTCTTCAACCAAATCCATATCAGGAACAATATATCCTTCCGGAGAGGCAAAAATATCATCACCCTTCAAACCAAGTAAATACGGGAGGCTCAGAAGTGATGCGTGGACATCGACATCCAGAGGATTGTTTGGTATGAATGTATCCACAAATTGAGAAACTCCAAGATGAGTATTATTTTCAAACAATTTTGTTAGCTCTTTAGGACACATAAAGATTAATTTTTTACATCTTGCTGCAACTAACGGCAGATAACGTGCATACATTAATACATCACCAAACCCAGCTTCATAATACACCATGATGTTTTTATTCTTTATATTTTCGCCCTTCCATTCATTATCAGCTCTTATTACATCCGACATAGTTTTATTATGGGAAGTAAATGCAACTTTTTTAGAAAATCTCTTTTCAAACAAAGGAAATCCTTTTTTATAATTTTTTGTTCTGAAATAATCAATTGACAAAAAATAAGCCGTATCATCATCTTTTGGTTTAAGTTTATAGCAAATCTCCATTGCAGAAACAGCATCAGATGTTCTTGCTTCCATACTGTATATATTTGCAACATTAGACCAGGCTTCATAGGACATTGGATTTATATGCAAAGCTTTTTCGTAATATTTTAATGCTTCAATATTTCTGTGTTCCATTTTAAAGGCAAGAGCAAGATCAAAAAGAAGCGAAAAGTTGTTGGAAAACTGCTTTTTTACAATCTCTTCATTTGCAATAATACCCTTATAATCACCACACCTTACATATGCCTGAAACAATGTTTCATAGAAATATTCCACAGGCTTAATACTTATTGCTTTTAATATATAATCAACAGCAAGTTCCGGTTCTGCTTTCTGCAGCTTTAAAACACCCATTAAATTGTATGCCTCCGCATTATTAGTGTCCAGTTTTAAAGCCTCTTTATATAAGTTTTCCGCTTCATCAAGCTCATCATTCTGATGACGTTCAAAACCTGTCTTTACCAGTGCATCAACATTATCTTTATTTAATCCTTGCATAGACCCGCTCCAATAATATAAATATATTCTACTAGATAATTAACTATAATGCCAGTATTAAAGTTTAAGGTTCTGATGATGCAAAACAGAGAATATCATTTATACCTTCTTTTTTAAGAGCTGATATCATTTCTTCAAAAGTTGAACCTGTTGTACAAATGTCATCCATTAATAATACCGGCAAACTTAAATCCTTCTCTTTGTTAACCTCAAACGCATTTTCAAGATTTTTCTTCCTCGCTTTTCTGGATAACCTGTACTGAGGTTTTGTATCTTTTACCCTTTTTATAAGTTCATAGTTGGGAGTAAACCCTGAAAGTCTGCAAAATTCTTCAGCAACCAGTTCCATGTGGTTATATTTTCTCTTTTTTATTCTGTTCTCGTGCAACGGAACAGGTACTACCTGAAATGCTTTGTTTAAATCCAGTTTTTCAAAATATTCGTACATAAATTTGGCAAGATAATATGCAAGTTCTTTTTGCTTATGATATTTTAGCCCTCTGATAAGTTTTTGCAAATTCTTTTCATACACTCCGCAGACATATACATTTACACCATCAACAACTCTGCTTACTTTATAATCCGTATAACAAAGTTCGTCAAAACATTCAGGACACATTTTAAGAGAATCTTTTGATTTTCCGCAAAAATAACATTTCTTTCTGTAAATGAGGTCTAACAGAGATTCCAAAAATTTTTTCATAAAACTATTATACCAAATAAAAAGCCCCTTTTATCCAGGGGCATTTTTATACAGAGAAAAGTAGTAATTATTAACAAAAAGATTATATCAGACTGTTCCGATTACTGCACCGTTTGGAATTTCTTTTGCTATTCTGTCTTCAAAAACCTTCTTTTTAAAATCATCTATAGCTTTTTGATTATTTTTTACAAATTCTTTAAACCTGAATGAGTCTGCCGGATATGAAAGTCCGTTTTCTTCTATTCTGACAAGATTGCCACTTTCAAAGAAACATCTTGTTCCGCTAACAATTTCTTTGTCACACTT
>CACWIL010000007.1 GCA_902760905.1 uncultured bacterium | reverse complement strand
TCAATTCATCCTGAGAAATCACAAAAACTGGAATCTCAAGGTTGAAAGTCTCAAAGATGATTTTACGAATCTTTTCTGCAAGTTTTACTACATCTGTCTCATGATCAGAAAAAATCACATTCCCGCTGTTCAGATATGTTTTTACATCTGCAAAACCTTTTTCGCCAAGGGCAGTTTTCAGTTCAGGCATAGAGATTTTATTTTTTCCGCTGATATTTATTCCGCGAAGTAAGGCGATGTATACAACTGTATTCATTTTTTCCTTTTTTATTTGGGCGTTGCGCCAGCTTCCATCAGACACTTCCCTTGCAGAAACTTCCGAAGAAATATTATAAACAAGAAAATCATTTAGAGTGTCTAAAAAGTGGAATATTTTTGATTTTATATTTTTGCATTACAAAACGATCAAAAGCCTGCTGCAAATCCTTGCACTCAAAATAAGAAACAAACTTCTTAAAGCTGAAAGGAAAAACTTGGGCTATTATACCGCCCCTATTCCGCATTTTCAAGGATTTTTTCTAAATCTGAAAGTTTAATTATTGAATAGTCTGCGCGCGCATCTCGGGCAGCACTTCCAATTCCTACTGCTGTAAAACCACCAGCTTTTGCTGCTTCTATTCCCGATTCTGCATCTTCCACAACTAAACATTCTTGCGGTGATAAACCTAAAAATTCAGCTGCCTTTAAGAATACCTCAGGATCTGGCTTACTTTTTGCAATATTATTTCCATCAGACACAGCATCTAAAGCATCTGAAAGTTCTGTATAAGAAAGAATATATTTTGCATTCTTACTGGAAGAACCAACCGCAAGCTTTAAGCCTTTTTCCCTTAAATTTTTAAGAGTCTGACGAACATCTTGGGAAACATCAGAAGGAGTTAAAGTTTTTAACAGTTCCTTGTAAGTTTCATTCTTTTCTGCTGCCAAAAGCTCCTTTTCTGTTTCTGAAAATTGATTTTCAGCCTTTTCCAGAATAATTTTCAGACTTGCCATGCGGCTAACTCCACGCAAGCGTTCATTTATTTTTTCATCAAAATATACATGAATAGAGTCTGCAAGCTTTTTCCAGGCCTGAAAATGCAGTTTATCTGTGTGAATTAAAACTCCATCCAGGTCAAAAATCACACCTTTTATTTTATTTATATTTGTTTTACTTATAGTCATAAAAATACTTCCTTAAAAAATATGCAGGTGTACAGCTCCAGGCATGACAATAACTGTTTACTGCAGCGGCCCCATAAGGTGATTCTTCTGGATTTTCAGGATTGTATAATTCATAGAAGGTGTCTGCCCCAGAATTTACCATTCCTCCCCAATAAGAATTCATAAGTTGAAAAGCTTTGTCCTTTTCTTCTGCATCTATTAATGCCTGAATATAATGGTGATACATATATGGGGTTACTGGCTTAAGAGCTTCTTCTGATTCTGTAAGCTTTTGTAAAATCTGCTGATTTTTTTCTTTATCAAAAACCTGGGCAAGACAAAACCAGACATTTACAGCGTACGAAATCTGACGATTTTTTCCACTTACAAAGAGCCCCTTTTTTTCGTCAAAAAAAGCAGAAATTGCTGCTTGTGTCTTGTTTTCTGCTTCATTTTTAAGAAAATTTGTATCTTTTTTAAGAATTTCAGCTATTTTCAGACATTTTTTTACAGCATATATGTAAATTGCCTGGGCACCAGCCTGTTTATTCAGAGCAAGATTCCAGTCTAAAAAACACCAGCCAAGTTCATCACGGTCACGAATTACTGAATTATTGTCGAAATAATTCAGTTCTCCACATAATTCTATTTGGCGTAAAGCGGTAGGATAGAGTTCGCTAAGGGTGTCTGTATCCCTTGTTGCATTGTAATAATCAAGCAAAATGCATGGAAAAAACAGGGAATAGTCAAACATGTAAGTGTCGTCTGCTTCTACTTTTGGCGATGTGAATACACAGGCACTTACGCGGCCTTCTTTGTTACTTGTGCCGGCAAAGAGGTAGAGGCAACGTTTAACTAAATCATAATTCTTGTATGTTTCATAATTTGTAAGTGCCTGAAGACGCAAATCACCAATCCAAAGGCGGCGGTCTCTTTTAGGACCATCTTCGAACTCCTTTTGCATACATTCAGAAAGAGTGCGCAAGGCAACTTTATCTATCTGATTTATTGCCTTAGCAGAAGGAGCATTCAGATTTGCACTGCTTGTAGCCTTTACACACAGCTCGTTTATAACAAGGCTATGCTTTGAAGACATTCCAAGCACCTGAATTTTTACATAACGAAAAGCATAACGGCGTGGCAGCTCTATTTCTGCAGGAAGTTCATCTATATGTAAATATTCTTCCTGAATCCAGCTGCTGCTTATCCAGCCATGATAGTCTTTTACATCTTCATCAATTTCGCTTTGAACTTCACAAAATTTAAATTTAACAAATACAGGCGCATCCTGGTGGCTTCCTTTACTGGAAACCTTTATCTCCAACTTTCCGGTATAGTGATTTCCAAAATCGTAAGTACAGCTTTCTCCCTGATTTAAAACACGATCTTGACCTGAAATTATTTTTTTTGTTTCATACAATTCCGGCAAACACAAATCAGCCTTTTTAATAAATTCTTTTATCATAAACGTGTATCCCATTTCCCGCAGAAAGCATCTACAGGGCTTTTTCCCTTAAACTCCGATTTTCCCATCAATTTTTCTATTAACTTATCTAAAATAATGTCGCTGGAACCATAAGTATTAATATATGTCTTTACCCTAGGTACATCTAAAAGGTGATAAGGATTTTCCAGAGAAATAAAGATTGTAGGAATGCTGTTAATGTAAACAGGAACATTTGCTCCCATTGGCTGACACCATTCAATTCTTACAATTGTTTGATTTGACTTTGTTGCCATATTTGCAGAATAAATTATCAAATCATAATTCTTTTTGTATTCTTCCGAAGAAGCCATCATGCCTTCAAAACCTTCTTTTGGCTTGAATTCCGTTACTTCAAAGCCCTGATCTCTAAGCTTTTGCATAAAATGCTGATTTGCTTCTTTAGAAATTCCATAACCCATCTGACCTTCTCCACTTTCTATACAGTAAAAAAGTACTCTTTTATATTTCTGAGGGCTAATAGGTAAAAGCTCTTGCTTGTTTTTTACAAGGGTGATTGCTCTATCTGCACATTCCAGAGCAAGATTCTTACTTTCAGGGGCAGAAAGTGTCTTTAAAGCTGCCTCCAAAGAGGGAATATTGTTCTTTTTATGAAGCTTAAGAGCAGCTTTTAATGCAAGAATTTTTGTAACAGCATCGTCCAAACGTTCCTGAGTGATTGTCCCATTTTTTACACCCTCTTTCATATAAGCAAAATCTTCTTCCAGATTTTTTGTAAACAGGAACATATCGCAACCGGCCGCAATTGTCCGTGGAACTGCAAGCCTTCGGTCCATTGCCATTGCAAGTCCGGCCATAGTTGTAGAATCTGTTATTACAAGTCCATTAAAACCAAGTTTTTCCTTTAGAAGTCCTGTAATAATTTCCGGAGATAAAGTAGCAGGTAAAACATCTTCATCCTTTAAACTTGGGTTTAAGACCTGAGAATAAGATGGAAGCATAATGTGCCCAGCCATAATAGTCATCACACCCGCTTCTATACATTTTTTATAAACCTGACCGTAAGTTTCATCCCATTCTTTGCAAGAAAATGTGTTTACAGCAGAAACCAGGTGCTGATCTCGCTCATCTACTCCATCGCCAGGAAAATGCTTTGCAGCAGCAGCTACACCATATTTCTGAATCGCCTGAATATAGGCTACAGAATTTTCACTAACCTGAGATGGATTTGCCCCAAAGGTTCTTGTATTTGTAATTGGATTTCTAAAATTAAAGTCTATATCTGCAATAGGTGCAAAAGCCCAGTTTATACCAAGAACTGAACCTTCCTTTCCACATAAATCACCAAGCTTTTGGGCAAAAGCAGAATCACCAGTTGCAGAAACAGCCATTTCGCAGCCCATTCTTGTGCCTTCAAAAGCGACTCCGTTTCCTCCAGCTTCAAGATTTGCAGAAATAAGCATTGGGATTTTTGAACGCTCCTGTAAGCGGGAAACCGTTTTTACAACTTCCTGAGCGGGCATTGTACGACACATAATTCCGCCAATTTTAAGTCCGCAGGAAAGATAGTCTAAATAATTTTCTTCGCTGGAATAGGCAATCAGACAAAAGAGTTGTGCAATTTTTTCTTCTTCTGTCATTGTTCCAAGGGTATTTTCAACCCATTTTATATCATCATCATTCAAATTGAATGGTTTTGCTTTCAAGTTTATTTTCATTAATTTCTCCTAAGCCATCTAAATGTAAACAGATTTACAATTTTTCCTTCGTTATTCAGATAAATAAGGAAAACTACAAGTAAAAGTGCATTAATAATTGATTGCATAGATGCTGTAATCTCGTTAGCAAATACAGCAAAGGTTGAATTCAAAAGTGACATACAAATTCCTGCCAACAGGTATCCAATATATTCGTTGCTATAACGGCCAATAAAACCGCCTATAAACATTGGAAGGAAAGCTGTAAACATAATGCTGATTGAACCAAAGTTCAGAGCACCTCCGTTTATTGTCATGTTGCGGCCGGCATTCAAAAAACCTACAATTCCCATAAGGATTCCACAAATTACATAACACCAGATTGCATTTGGAACTTCTTTGATACCTGTATTAACAGCTACCTTTTGTCCATTTTTAAGGGCTCTATATTCAGCGCCAAACTTTGAAAGATTAAAGATGTAGATTATTACGGCCAGTACAACAAGCACTATTACCGCAATATTTACCCAGTTACTTATGAAGGCAGACATTGAAGCTGTTTGAACTTCGGCCATCAAGTATTTGCCAGAAGTGATTGTATATGTTATTCCTTCATAGATGAGGGTAACTCCTAATGAAGTGATGATTGGTGGTATGCGCAGAAAGTTGTACAATCTGCCGGAAATAAATCCAAGCAGGCCGCCAATCACCATTGAAAGAATAAACATTATGAAGGCACTTGCAGCAGATTGTCCAAGCAGGGCATAGCTGATTTTTGAACTGATTACAGAAGAGAGTACTGCAATTGAGCCAAGAGAAAAGTCGAAACGTCCACTGTTCAAATTAATAGAAAGAGCTATGGTTGTAATCATTATGATTGCTGCATAAATTACAAAATTTGTAAAGCTAACCTGATTAGCAATCATAACTCTGCCATTTATCTGACAGATAAAAAGCAGAACTAATAGGAAAACTAGTGGTATTATTACTGTTCCTAAAACTCTCTTATAAAAATTCATATTCATTTTGTGCCTCCATAATGTAGGTCATCAGTTATTTTCTACCAGTGATTTAAATGCTTCATAAGAAACATTGCTTCCAATAACAGAATCAAGCTTACTCTTGTCAAAAATTGGAGAAGAACCACTGTCTGATGTGTAGAATTTGTCGAAATCTGCATAATTTTTTGCAACCAGATAATTCTGACTAAGTGAAATTGCATTTCCTTTATCGCGGATTGAATTTCCGTTTACTGCATTAATTACTGCTGCAAAAATTGGACCAATACTTGAAGAATATTTTCCAGCCAGATAAACCAACTTTCCATCCTTCATAGCATTTCCATTTCCAGAAGTAAAGGAATCAATATCACTAAACTCAATTCCTGCTGCATTTAATTGTGATGTAAAGAAAGTTGTTGCCATACCTACACTCAGGAATGCATCTGGTTTTGCCTGAATTGCAGCATTAAGTTCGTCTGTTGTTGTTTCTCCAAATCCCTGGAAATATGATTTAATTGCAACTTTTGGTGACGAAATCTTTGCAACATTAACACGAGAATCACCAAAAAGCTGACCGACAACGGCATTTTTATCGTTTGTTCCGCCATAAGTTGCACCAAGTCCAATCAAAACCCCAGCTGTACGATATACATGCATAGGATTTGGAATAAAGGCACCATAAATTGAAACAGATTTAACACCCTTAGCAGCAAAATATCTTCCCATTTCAAGACCTGCCTGGAATTCTGTTTCCATACTTGGTCCAATCTGTCCTACAAAATAAGGATTATTTTTATATTGCTCATACTGATCATCTTCCAGCATTCCAGAAGCAATTGCATAATACAATTTATAGTCTGAACAAGTCTGAAGCTGAGTTACACGATCAGAAGATGAAAGTGAAATAATTGCTTTACAACCCTGAGCAGCAAACTTTTCAATTGCACTTTTTTCCTCTTCTGCATTTGTAAGCTGTTCTGTATATTTAAATGTCACGTTATAGGCAGAAGCAATATACTTTTCGTAATAAGCTCTGAATCCAAGAGCTTCCTCTCCACTTACATCAGAGACAAGAACTCCGATTTTAACATTTTTAGCTTTCTTCGGTCTTGCAAAAACCGAACCAGTAAGAACTGCTCCTACCAATACAAGAGCAGTAGCTTTTTTTGCAAAATTTGCATACTTTGCTTTCATAAAAAATCCTCCTATTGATTTTTTTAATGACTAGTTTTTATATGCCTAACGAGGCAGCATCTTTGTGCGGTAGTTCATACTTGCAATGTAAACCACTAACAGGAAGAACACAGCACTTATAATCTGGGAAATTCCATAACCGGCATTTCCGTCAATCACAATTTTTAAGAAATTAGTAAGCAAGATATAAGAAAAACCGCCCACCAGGGATGAATAAATTTTTGAACGAGGGCCACCAGAAATTGGCATTCCACCAAATACAATTGCTACAAGAATGTTCATTCCTATACTTCCTGCAGTTCCAGTTGTAACAGATGGGGTATATACGATTGTAAGGAAAGCTCCTAAAGCAACTCCAATTCCAGCCATTACAAAGGCAATAATTGCATATTTATTTACAGAAATTCCTGTAAGCTGAGCACAAACTGGATTCCCTCCTAAAAACTTTTGCTTTCTTCCAACCTTTGTAAAATTAAAAACAAAAAGACAGATTGCAAACCAAAGTGCAAGAACTACAATTTTAAAAGGAGGATTATCAAGACCTTTTAGCAATGTTGCTGGTATAGAAATACCACCCAAAGCACCGCCATTTGAAGTAATTAACTGAGCAGAAATAGCAGAAAGCACAGACATCATTGCAACAGTTGTTACGAAAACGGGAATATTAAAGACAGAAGCCAGCAAAGAACTAAGTAAAGAACAGCCAATTCCGGTTGCAAAAATAACAATAATCATTAATGCAAGGTTTTCTGTCGTGTTATAGGTCATTACGCCAAGAGTGGCACTTAAAAGGGTGGAAGCACCTAAGCTAATATCAAAGGAGCCCAGGGTATAAATAAATACAGCACCTGTTGCAACCAAAGCCAAAACAACACCTTCATTAAAAATGATTTTCAGATAAAGGCTAAGCATATATTCTTTGGAAATTACAGCAATACAAAACATCAAGAAGAGCACCAAAAGAGCAATACCTGGCATCAAAGTAAGCATAATTTCCTGAATTCTATACTTACCTATTTTTTTCTTATTTTGATTTTCCATTTTTATCCTCCTGCCTTGTCTAAATCATGTATTTAATTGTGTCTGCATCGGAAAGTGACTGACTTCTTGCAAATTCCTTCATCACTTTGCCATCCTTCATAATCAAAAGACGATCACTCATTCCAATCAACTCAGGCATTTCTTCACTAATCATGATTATGCTTTTACCTTCTGCTTTAAGCTTCATCATCAACTGATACATAGCCTGCTTTACACCAATATCAACACCGCGAGTAGGACAGTCCAAAATAAGAACTTCGCTACCTCTTCCAACCCATTTTCCAAATACAACCTTCTGCTTATTACCACCTGAAAGCTGAGATGTAAGCTGGTTTCTAGATGAACACTTTATTGAGAGTGTTTTAATCTGTTCATCTACATAGGCATTTTCACGATTGTCTAAAATCAGAAAATTTCCTAATGCGTATTTATTCATTCCAGCAATTGCAATATTGTCTTTAACGCTGGCCTGCAAAACTAAAGATTCAACATCACGATCCTTTGAAACATAACCTATGTTTTGTGCCATTGCCGAAGCTTCGTCCTTTACAGGATTTCCATTTCCTCTGGTAACAGAACCGCAATCTGGTTTTAGAGCACCAAACATCACTTTTCCCAAAGAATGCATTCCACAATGAGATAGTCCTCCAATTCCAAGAATTTCTCCTTTGTAAACATCAATACTTACATCTTGAATTCGGTCTTTGTAAGAAACATTTTTTAAGCTAAGAGCAAGCTCCTGGGAACGGCTGGCTGTAAAATCACTTCTGTAATAATCTCCCTTAAGCTCGCGACCAATCATGCTGGTCCTAATTTCATCCTCATCAAATTCGTCTTTCTTAAAGGTTCTGATATATTTTCCGTCGCGCAATACAAGAAGTGATGTACACACATTAAGAATTTCATCCATATCATGTGAAATAAAAATCACAGCCTTGTTTGCCTTTTTATAAGCACTAATAATGTTGTAAAGAATCTTTCTACCGTTCTGAGAAAGAGCCGTTGTAGTTTCATCAATAATCAAAACATCAGGCTTTTTCATAATAACTTTGGCAATTTCAATCAGTTTTCTAGTCTGAAAATCAAGATTAGCAGTAAGCATAGAACCGCGAACATCTTTTGCTCCAATCTGTGCCATTACATCATCTGCTTCCTGATTCATTTTTGCTTTATTCAAAAAACCAAACTTTGTACAAAAACGATCTGTTTCTCCAAGGAAAATGTTTTCAGCAACAGTAATTCCGGGAATTGTTCCACTTTCCTGAACTACCATGCCCACACCCTTGTGAAGTGCATCTATCATAGAAAGCGGCTCCCACTTTTTGCCTTTGAACTGCATTTTTCCAGATTTTGGCTTCTGCATACCTGCAATTACAGAAGTTATTGTCGATTTTCCGGATCCGTTCTCTCCTATGAGACCGAGCACTTCTCCCTTTTGCAAAGCAAAACTAACATTGTTTACAGCCATAATTGTGCCAAAAGTCATAACAATGCCTTCCACTTTTAATAAGGGATTTGAATCAGTCGGTTTTGTTTCTAACATTACGAGCCTCCTAACTGTTTTAATTCTACGACCAATTTTTTTGCTTTTGTAGACTGACTTTTTACCCACTTTTCAGAAAGTTTTTAATAAATTCAAAAATTTTTAATAGAGAATTAAACTAAATAAATTAAAAATGTGAAGAATTTTCATAATTTTACATTAAAAAATTGCACTTCTTCTTAAATACATGTAATATTTAAGATATGGAAAAGCAATTTGAATTAATTTCGTTTGATAAAGACAGTCCATTTCATCTTACTTATCTGAATCTTGGTGAAATTCAGGGACACTGGCACAGCGAACTAGAAATTCTATTTGTCCTTATTGGAAAAATAGCAGTTGTTGTAAATGACCGTAGATATATTCTGAATGAAGAAGATATTATTGTTATTAATAAAAATACAATTCACTCATTAAGTTCTCAGGAAGGTTGTATAGCCCTTTCTCTAAAACTAAACACACAAATTATTCCAGATGATTCAATCTACTTTGACTGTAATTCTTCTTTAGATTCCAATAAAGGAAATTACTACACCCTTAAGCATTTAATAGCAAAGCTTGTAAAAGTAAATTCTGCAAACAATCCGGATGAAATTAATAAAAACAAATATCAGAACCTTTCCATCTTTTATTCTATTCTTTCTGAACTAACTGATAATTTTAAAAGTACAGCAGAACAATCTGTTCAATCAAAAAAATATCTTACTCGCCTTACTTCAATCATTGACTATATTGATAATCACTACAAAGAAGCTATTACACTTCAACAGCTGGCAGATGTGGTTAATCTTTCAGTTCCTTATCTATCATCTTTTTTTGAAAAATATCTTGGTGTTAATTTTCTTACTTATTACAATGAAATTCGTCTGGATCGCGCTGTAAATGAACTTCTTGCATCAGATGAATCGGTAGAAAGCATAGCTGCAAACAACGGTTTTACAGATTCCAGAAGTTTTGTTACTCTTTTTAAGAAAAAATACAATACCTTACCTAGTATTTACAGAAAACAATCAGGTAAAATTAAAAATACCCCAAGCAGATTTTATGATGGTAAATCCTTTGATAATGAAGGGCATCTTTCTGTACTAGCAAAATATCTTTCAAAGAATGCAAATCAAAACTCTACAGAGCTTTCTCGTCCCCAAAATCTTCACTTTGAAAGTGATTTGAAAATTCTTAATAAAGAAAAAATTGATATTTCAAAACCTGGTACAAAGCTTAAACATACATTTAAAAAATTAATATCAATAAGTCGTGCTAAAGAATTACTTTTAGCAGAAAATCAGGAGATGCTGCGTCAGGTTCAAAGCGAAATTGGTTATGAATATATAAAATTTCACGGATTACTGGCAGATGATATGCTTGTCTACAAAGAAGACAAGGATGGTAATCCTATCTACAGTTTTGTTTACATTGATAAGGTTATTGATTTTATACGTTCTATTGGTTTTAAACCGGTAATAAATTTTGCTTTTACACCAAGTGATTTAGCATCAGATAAAAATAGAAACGTTTATGCTTCGCCATTTAATATCAGTCTTCCTAAAGATATGAATAAATGGACAAAGCTTGTTTCTACATTAACAAGTCATTTAATTGACCGATATTCTTTAACAAATGTAAAAGAATGGCTTTTTACAGTCTGGAATGAACCAAACACAACAGAATATATTTTTGGTTTTAAAAATGATAATGATTTTTATTCCCTTTATCTTTCAACCTTTACAACCATAAAAAATATTTCTGCTGATTTACAATTTGGCAGTCCGCCTTTACTTCTTTCTTACAAATACTGTCAGGATTGGGCTGTTCGTTTTATAGAATGGTGCTCTGAAAATAAATGCCTGCCTGATTACATGAATGTAAATTACTATGACAATGACTTTAATTTAGAAACAATTTCTTCTCACACACCTGCTCACCCGGCACATAGCCGTTTGAACAAAGACGAAAATGCTTTCCAAAAGTGTATTCATCTTATCAAAAATCTTTTTGATAATAACGGTATTGGAAACCTTCCAATTTACCTGACAGAATGGAATCTTACAGTTTCTCATAGAAATCTGTTAAACGATACCTGTTTTAAATCCTGTTATCTGGCTAAAAACCTTCTTGAAAACTATGATGCCTTAGATAGTTTTGGCTATTGGGTTCTTACAGACTTAAATGAAGAAATTCAAATTTCTCCAGAAGAATTTCATGGAGGTCTTGGGCTTTTTACAATCAATGGTATAAAAAAACCACATTATCATATGTTCCGCCAGCTTTCAAAATTAGGTGATGAGCTTGTAGAACGTGGAGAAGGTTATTTTATAACAAAGTCTGAATTGAAAATACAAATCGTTCTGTATAATTATGAGCATTTTAATCATCTTTTTGCTCAGGGAGAAGCCTATGATATGACATTCACAGAACGCTACACTCCTTTTTCAAAGCAAGGGCGTATGGAAGTTTCTCTCGAACTGATTGGATTAAATGCTTCCCGCTGCAAAATTAAAGAGGAAATTATAAATCAAACAAGTGGCTCTGCCTTTGATGAATGGATAAAAATGGGTGCCATCTCCCCAGATATGCAAGGCATAGAATATCTAAAACATATTTCCATTCCGCATATTTTCCAGCGTATTTCGGATATTTCAGATAATAGCCTGCAAATTAATGTGTTGATGGCACCACTTGAAGTTCGCTTTATTGAGATAGAGTTACTTTAAAAGCTTTGGCAATATCTTCAAGATTTTCATGAGTAATTGTTTGTCGCTTTATTGGACTAACAGAAAGCACTTTTATTAGAATTTCTGCAGCCTTTTCAATTGTATGCATCAAACCAAAAGTTGAATCAAAGCTTTCTCCTGAACAAAAGAGTCCATGATGTGTCCAAATAACAGCATCACATTCTTTCATACAGTGACTTGTTGCAACAGCGATTTCTCTTCCCCCTGGAACCATCCAAGGAACAACCTGTACACCTTCAGGAAAAACAACGGCACATTCTGTTGCACTTTCCCATAACTCCCGAGTCCACACCTGACTATCCACAGGCAAAATATAAGTCAGGGCAATAGTATTTGCAGGATGGGCATGATAAATAACCCTATTTTCTGTTTTTCCTGTAAGCACTTTTACTTCGTGATTCATAAGATGCGTAGGTAGTTCGCTTGTAGGTCGGCCACCATTAACAAGACCCCAGCAAATTCTATATTTATTGCCACTTTCATTCAATTCAATTATAGCTACAGAATCCTCTGGATTATCCTGAACATTTCGCATATATTTGCCGCTGCCAGTTACCAGAAAAAATTCTCCTTTTAGGGCAGGAACATCTGTCCCTATCTCTTGCCAGGAATCATCAAAAGAAAGAAATTCTTTTACATCCTGTACATTTTTTTCTGTTAATCGATAAGAAATATTCCCCCCATTTCTTTCATGCCAGTTTTGTAGCCAACCATCATTTGCCATACGCAAAAATCCAGCCATAAAATCAATTTCTTTTATATTCATTTTACACTCCAATTTATTTTTCTATACTCTTTTAGACAGAACTGTGTTTTCATATTTTTCAACTTCGTTAAACCACTCATTTTCTACAGGAACATTATTTCTACGACAGAATTCATCCCAAACGGCTCCTATAGGATAAGTTTTAAAGCTTTCCTGTAATTCAAAAAGCTTAGTAAAATTTCGTTCTTCCTGTAATTTACCAGCCTCCTTCTGTGGAAAAAGAAGTGCAGATAAAAGAGCTTTCTGTAGATTTCTCATTCCAATAACCCAGGCAGCAATTCTGTTTATACTTGCGTCAAAATAATCTGTTGCAATAAGAACACGTTCTGCTCCTGCTCTAACTATTTCATTTGCAATTGCCTTTGTTTCATCATCTAAACTTATTACATGATCACTATCCCATCGCACTGGTCGAGTCACATGCAAAGCAACCTGATCGCTAAAAAGAAGCATTGAAGAAATTTTATCAGAAACATACTCTTGAGGATGATAATGTCCATTATCAAGCAGGCATAGAATTCCATTTTTCGCTGCATAATTCATATAAAATTCATGCGAACCAACTGTATAGCTTTCCATACCAATACCAAAAACCTTTGATTCAACACAAACTTTAACTTTTGAACGGTCATACTTTGTTGCAAGTATTTCATCAAGAGATTTCTTTAAACGTGCACGTGGCGCACTTCTATCTGCCGGAATATTTTTAAATCCATCTGGAATCCAGATATTCATACAACAATAAGTATTTAATTCATTTGCAAAATATTCTGAAATTTTAAGACAAGCCTGAACATGTTCTACCCAGAAATGTCGGATATCTTCTTTTTCGCTGGAAAGTGTAGCTTCTTTTGAAAGCGGATGAGAAAACAAGGTAGGATTAAAATCAATTCCAAGACCTCTTTCTCTGGCAAATTCTACCCAGGCAGAAAAGTCCTCTGGCCTAAGTTTATTTCTTTCTACAACCTTTCCATTTTCAGGAATTGCATAAATTGCATGAAGATTAATTCTGTGTTTTCCTGGTATTAAAGATAAAACCTTATCAATATCAGCCATTAATTCTTGTGGATTTCTTGCCTTTCCGAGATATGAACCTGTTGCCTGAATACCACCGCTTAAAGCATCAGAATTTTCAAATCCCTGAACATCATCACCCTGCCAGCAGTGCATAGAAATTGAAATATTTTCCAATTCATCCATTGCAGCTTCAGTATCAATTCCAAAGCCTGCATAATAATTTTTTGCAAGCATGTAAGCATTTTCGCTCATTCTATTTTCCTCCATTTTTTAAAACTTTATTTCTTACGGCTTGTCTTGCCTCTGCAAGATTTTTATATTCGCCGTTGCAAAGCATTTGAATTAAACAATTACCAATTGCTGTCGCTTCAGATGGTCCTGCAATTATTTTTAAGCCTGTACATCGTTCTGTAAAAAGATTCAGCAATGCAGATTTAGAACCACCACCCACAATGTAAAGCTCTTCGAATGAACAATTCAAAATGTCTTCTAATTCTTTAATTGCCTCTGCATAGCACCTGGCAAGACTTTCATAAATCACACGGGCTAGTTCTCCAGCAGTTTGGGGAACTCTTAATTTTCTTTTCTGACAAAATGTTTGAACTGCATCTATCATGCTGCTTGGAGCAAGAAAACATTTATCATTACAAGCAACTATTGATTTAATACAGCTTTCTTTGGCTTCTTTGTCTAATTCATCAAAAGAAATTACATTTGCACTTCGTTCTTCCAATTCCTTTTTCACAGATTGAAGCATCCAAAGTCCCATGATATTCTTTAAAAATCGATATCTGTTTCCAAATCCATTTTCTCCATACCCACCTTCGTTTGTATAATTATGAATAAAAGATTTATGATTCTTATTTGCTTCAAATAATTCACTTCCCAAAAGAGACCAGGTTCCAGAACTGATATATAAAACAGGTTTGTTTTCACCAGACTTATTTTCAGAAAGAGGAATGGCAGCAATTGCAGAGCCTGTATCATGAGTGCAAGGAAGTACAATATCACAGGAAAAACCTACTTCTTTTTCAATTTCCTCTGATAGTCTTCCAATTTTTTTTCCAGGCTTTAAGATTGGCATAAATATTTTTTCAGGAAGACCTAAAAGTTTAATTAATTCCCAGTCCCAGTCTTTTGTTTCTGTATTTACCAATGCAGTAGTAGTAGCATTTGTGTACTCATTAGAAATCTGTCCACTTAATAGATAATGGAAATAATCTGGAATCATAAGAAAATTATTTGCTTTTTCAAGAATTTCAGGATTTTTATCTTTTATACTCATCAATTGATAAATAGTATTAAAAGGCTGTCTTTGAATTCCTGTTCTTTGATAAAGTTCTTCTGCTCCTATCAAAGAATTTAACTTTTCCATATATCCTTCAGTTCTATTATCACGATAAGCAACAGAATCCCCCAGAATTTTTCCTTCACTATCCAAAAGAACAAAATCGCATCCCCAGGTATCTATTCCTAAACTTTCAGGAATTACACCCTGTTTTTTGCATTCTTTCAGACCCTCTTTTATATTTGTAAAAAGACCTTCCAGATTCCAACATAAATGGCTATTTCTTTTTTCCAGTCCATTCTTAAAACGAAAAATTTCTTTATATTCCAATTCATCATTTTCATTCTTCCAGGTTATAAAATGTCGTCCACTGGAAGCTCCTATATCAACCGCCAGAAAATATTTCATTCTTGCGCCTCCTTTTTTTTGATTGTACGACCACTTACATCTGGAAAGTAGTATCAGATTTATCAATTTTTATTGATTTTTTTTAAACTGCTTTTATAATCACCTTATGGACAATCTTTTAAAAACAGGAATGCTGGCAATACCACAAGAATTAATCTCTCAAAGCCAGGAAGAGTATTTATATCAGGAATATCATGACGCAAAAAAAGACCCTTTAAAGTTTTCCAGATTTCTAAAATCACTTGATAAGAATAAAATTGTCCAAAATACTTATTTTATTCCCGAAATAAAAGAATCTATTCCAGAAGTACTACCAGAATCGACTTTTTTTGGAAGTGATAAAAAAACTACAATCGTAATTAGAAAACATCCTAAAGCAACGCCAATTTTTACTCACTCTCATGAATTTCTTGAATTTTTTTATGTTCTTAAGGGAAAATCAGATCAAAAAATTAACGAAATAGATTTTAAAATGAATGAAGGTGATTTATGCCTTATTCCTCCAAATATCCGCCATAGTCTGAGTGTTTTTGATGATAGTATAATTTTAAATATTTTAGTAAGACGAAGTACTTTTGAAAAAATTTTTCATAACTTTTTATGTATGGATAACATACTTTCTTCATTTATCCTAAATAATATGTACAGTAAAAAAGCTGCAGATTATTTAATTTTTCACACTTATACTAACCCTGAAATTCATAATCTGATAATTGAAATGTATAACGAAAGTAAAAATCCCGATTTATACACTCAAGATCTTCTTCAAATATATCTTCATAAACTATTTATTCTTCTTTTGCGAAATTCAAAAGATAATTATGATTTACCACCAGATGTAAATAAAGATAACCTTTTACGCTTTGATATAATCCGCTATATCCAGGATTCTTATAAAGAAATTAGTCTGGAAAATCTGGCAGAAAATTTTCGCCTGACTCCTCAATATGCTTCTAAATTAATAAAACAGATTACCGGTCATACTTTTTCTGAAATTGTTCTAAACATACGAATGCAGCAAGCCTGTTCTCTATTGAAAAATACCAAAATTCCAATTGGTGATATAGCTTATGAAATTGGATATTTAAATCCTGAACATTTTATAAGAATTTTCAAGAGAAAATATAATATTACTCCAAAAGAATTCCGTCTTGCATCTAAAGAATAACTAAAGCCTTATATCCATAACAGTTATATCATCAGGAATCATAGCATTTTCAATCCATTCTTCAACAGCTGATTTAACTGATTTTTCAAATTGTTTGGTTTCTTTACTAAAAAGGCTCATAAAGAATTGTTTTGCTCTTGCATCTTCGAATCGTATTCCATTTTCACTCTGCATATCTGTAAAGCCATCAGAATAAAGATTTATATGACTTCCCTTTACAATAGGAAATCTATAAACCGATTTTAATGAATCTTTAACCGCCCCCATTCCAAAAGGAGGTAAACCAGGCTCCAGAGAAAAGATTTTTACTGACTTTGAACCTTCCTTTGGCATAAATACATAAACATTGGTATGCCCACAGTTTTGAATTTCTACAATACCTTTTTTTAAATCTACATAGCACAAGGCACCTGTTATAAAATTCCCTACTGGAACTATTTTTTGTAGAAAATCGTCTAAGGCAATTGTAACTCCAGCAGGACTTTTATATTTTTCATTTGATGAATCTAATTCAATCATACTAAAAAAGGAAGCAATAGTCATTGTAAGCAGAGCAGCAGCAACATTTTTACCAGAAACATCAAAACTTGCTGTTAAATAAAGAGAATCTGATAATTTTTCAGAAACATAAAAATCTCCGCCTACTGCATTAGCCATTTTATTCCATATACCAAGCTTAAATGGCCAACTATTATATTCTTTGTAATTACTTTTTGGCAGACAATTTTGCTGTATAAAACAGGCTTTTTCTAAATCCTTTTCTCTAACTTCTGCAACTCTATTCATAAAATCTTCAAGAGAAGCCAAACCGTAAAAGCTGCTGTTATTATACATAACAGGAAAAAATTGCAAATCATTTGCATAAGCTGCAGAAGAAACCTGTGCTAATATTTTTTCTATGTAATCTCTTGCAAAAAAAGTAACAGGAATAGTTTTTACATAATTTATAATCTTCTTGTTAGAAAAAAGACCTATTTTCTTTGATAACAAAGAACTAACAGAACGTCTTTCAATCAAACCAACTATCTGATCATCCTCTTCAATTGGAATAGCCTGTAAATCTTCATTTTCTAAAAATTTTTCTAAAACAATTTCAATAGGATTTGAACTATTTATAGGTTCAATATAATTTGCAATTGAACCAACTTGTTTAAAACCAAACTGTTCTTTTATATTTCCTATATTTTCAAAAGAATTTTTAGTTTTATTTTCTTTTTCTGAGTCACTTAATAATTCATTCAAAAAAAATTCTTCATCAATAATTTCTTCCATGTAACCTAGTCTAAAAGCTTTCTTATTTTTTAAATAGTGAAATTTACCACTTTTTTATTGATTTTTGTTAACCTCTAATTTAATTCAAAATAATCTCAATTAATAAAGACAATAAAAACATCTTCTTCCCATAAACCCATTGTCGAAAGTCTGATGTTTGCACCAGTGCAATGGTCTTTCCTCATCAATGTAAAAGGGATTTCATGTGTTGTGTCTTTTATCAAAATACTTTTCATTGACTGCCTGTCCCCTTATTTTTATAATATCCCTATCTGAATAATAGGTAAACAAGGATATTTAGATATATGATAAATGAAAAAGTTTTAGACTTCCTCAAAGCTAAGGGATATGCAGACAGACTCACCGAACACAAAGA
>CACWIL010000006.1 GCA_902760905.1 uncultured bacterium | reverse complement strand
ATCGTTTATTAAAAGAAGAAATTGACGGTGATGATATTGCGGCAATTGTTTCTAAGTGGACCGGTATTCCTGTTACAAAACTTGTTGAATCCGAAATGCAAAAATTATTAAGAATGGAAGATGTTTTGCACAAACGACTTATTGGTCAGGAAGAAGCAGTCAATACTGTATCTGATGCAATCCGTCGTGCACGTTCCGGCTTAAAAGATCCGAAAAGACCTATTGGTACATTTATTTTCTTAGGCCCTACAGGTGTCGGTAAAACCGAACTTGCTAAAACTCTTGCCGAGTTCTTATTTAATGATGAAGAAGCAATTGTAAGAATAGATATGTCAGAATATATGGAAAAACACAACGTAGCAAGACTTGTCGGAGCTCCTCCTGGATACGTTGGCTATGAAGAAGGCGGACAATTAACCGAAGCTGTAAGAAGAAAACCGTATTCAGTTGTACTTTTTGATGAAATCGAAAAAGCTCATCCGGATGTATTCAACATAATGCTTCAAATTTTTGATGACGGCCGTTTGACTGATTCTAAGGGAAGAACTGTTGATTTCAAAAATACGGTTATAATCATGACTTCCAATATCGGAAGCGATATTATCTTAGAAGATTCTATCAACAATGCAGGCTCTAACTTTGAAGAAACAAAAGAAAAAGTTAACGCTGTTATGAGAGAACGGTTTAAACCGGAGTTTTTAAACAGGGTTGATGAAACTATATTCTTCAAAGGTTTAACAATGGCTCAGTTGTCATCTATTGTTGATATTCAGATAGAAAATTTGAGAAAACTTCTTAAAGACCACAACATGACATGCGAAATAACAGATGATGCGAAAGAACTTCTTGCCCGCAGAGGATTTAATCCAATATATGGTGCAAGACCTCTTAAACGAGTAATCAGACAGATGGTCGAAAATCCGTTATCTAAACTTATTTTGAGTCAAAAATTCATCGACGGTGATTGTATCAAAATTGATTCAAAAGAAGATGAGATAACTTTTTCAAAAGGATAAAAATCATCCAATTTTTCAATAAAAAAGACCACTTTCCTGTGGTTTTTTTATTGAAAAAGAACAGTCTGTTTGAAAAGAACTAACGCATATTTTGAGAATGTAGAACCCGAACTAATAAAAAATTAAATTTAAAAGTAAATATTAAAAGACTGACGATAAATTATATAGTGCAGCTTTTATAAGTTATTATTGAGAAGTATTGTATTTAGTTCTTTGTTAAATTTTCGATGTTTTCTTGAATTTCAGTAAGTTTATTATCTAAGATGCCAAAAACTCAAGTATCATCTTTGAGATAAAAATCGATTTTAGGCATGTTTTTAAAAGTATCTCATAAAATAGAGATTCTTCGGGCGAAATTGATTAATGCCCTCAGAATGACAATATTTTAAATTATTTTTGTGTAAAGTTGTATATAATTACCTATTTTTTTATAGGCTTTCATGTAAAATAACGAGAAACTTTTTAGCATGCCGGCATGGTTTATGCAGAATTTCGTGCAATTAGCGAGAGAGTAGCGCGAAAAATACAAAAAATTATGTTTATAAATCAATATTAATATTTTATAGTTTTCGTAGCGTATGCTGCGAAGTCGCTGCGAAAATTTTGTTTTTCAGACAAATAAAAAAGATTACTTTCTAAATGCTATTTAATTTTACTGTCCCAAAATTGTCCCAATGACAGAGATATTGAGAATCTCAAAATTGTAGGTCAAGCATTGCTTGACAAAAACTTTTATTTCTAGTTATTGTCAGGCAGTGCCTGACCTACGAACTGTAAAATAACAGTCGGTTTGAGAAGAAAGAGCACCGATTTTGAGAATTTCAAAATTATTAAAATGTTACAATTTCTTAATATTTACAAAAAAAATTAAGCAATTTTTGAGAATAAAAATTCTTTATATAGATATAAGTAAGTTAATAGGGAAAAAAAGATTCTTAAGAGAAAAGGGGGATTTACTATGGCAAGAATTGATGAATGGGGAATTACAGCAGGATTAACAACTGTTGGAGCGGTCTCTTTACAACAAGGAGTTAAGTATTGGAATTCCGCTAATATTAATATGAATGAAGTTCATGAGAATTTGGAAATGAATAGCCCGAAACTTGCAAAATTTGTAAAACGTTATCCCAAAGTGCTTGAAGTTGCAAAACATTACCCTAAATTTTTGGGTTCTTTAGGTGCAGTCGGAGTGGTTGCAGGTGCTGCCGGTTTAGCATGGTGTATATTTGACGAAGTCAATAAGAAAAACTAGCTTTAAACTGACTTTAATTAGAAAAATATGCATAAAAAATAAAAACCAGACCGATTATTAATGCAAAAGCAGTAAATAGGACGGGTTTTAACCCGTCAATAACTTATAAAACAAGGGTAGCCGACCTATTTTGGTTGACTAAAGTCAACCCTACTTTTGAGTGCAAAAGTGTGCAAAAAAGCGGACATTTTTGTTACCAAAAATGGACTTTTCGGACATTTTTAATCAACTCATTTCCGACCTTAAAGAATCGCTAAAACTTACTAATTTGGCGCTTTTACCGACTAAATTT
Organism: uncultured bacterium; assembly: GCA_902760905.1. Taxonomy (GTDB): domain Bacteria; phylum Cyanobacteriota; class Vampirovibrionia; order Gastranaerophilales; family Gastranaerophilaceae; genus CAG-196. The sequence goes on along the minus strand of CACWIL010000006.1, from coordinate 19,448 downwards.
ATTTACCCCTTCCAACCAAATGTCCTGAAAAAAGGTATAAAAATAAGCACTAAAAAAGAGAGCTGAAGTACTCTCTTTTATTAAATTTGGGCCCGGAGGGATTCGAACCCACGACCAAAGGATTATGAGTCCTCTGCGCTACCGCTGCGCCACAGGCCCACTGTGTGCGACTTACTATTCAATTTTATGGGCTTGCGTTAGCTTGCGCTACCTACCTCTCCTCGAACGTGACATTTAGTCACTTTCTCGTCGGCAGAGTGCCACAGGCCCACTGTGTGCGACTTACTAATAATAGCAAGTAAAAAATCAAAAATCAAGTCTTGTCGATAAAATTGCTCTTTTTATGTTTTAGAGTGTTTTTACAATCTGTTTTGCAATTGCATGTGGATTATGCTTCCTGAAACAATCCTGATATCCACCGTCAAGCAGTATCTGTTCTCCGATTTTTTCAAAAATGTATCCGATGTCGTTTATTGATTTTCCGTTGTTTATTATATCTGACAAAATTATTTTTATATCAAGTACGGATAAAATACGGGTTATGTTCCAAACCAACCATCCGTTTCTTCTCTGAACGGTATCAAGATATCGTTCGGCAACTTCGTTTGTAAAAATTGCCCCGATTTTTTCGTAGATTATGGTTTTAAATACGTCATAGAACTCATCACGTATTCCGTCTTTATTAGGAATCAGAAAACCGTTTTCTGCCAAATTCCCTCGAATAAAAATCCTAAACTCATTTTCCTGTAAAACCTGATTGTCCTGAATGTGTACCCTTGGAATAATAAAACCGCATTCTTCTTTGATTTCTTCCCGAAGTTCATAAATGATATTGCAAAATTCCTCGCCAAGAGTCGCCAAATCATCTCCGATATGTATGAGTATAGTATCGTTGTATAAACCGTCATACAAAAAGTCTATCTTGTCATCTATAGAAACTTCGTTTTCTTTTTTTCTGTTAAATAAATTTTTAATCCTCTTAAGCATATTTTTTTCTTAATGTAAATTTTTAGTAAGTCAATAAAACAAAAAAATATTTAATTTCCCCTTTGCAAAATTATGTTTTTTTGTGTTACAATACTATGTATAATTGAATAGAAGGGATTTTTAATCGTCTTTATCAAAAAAGACTTATGAGGGGGATGAATGACACAAAGTTATGACGCTAGTAATATACGTGTATTAGAAGGTTTAGAAGCAGTAAGACTCCGTCCCGGTATGTATATCGGTTCGACATCACAAAGAGGTTTGCACCACTGCATATATGAAATTGTGGATAACTCTATTGACGAGTCTTTAGCAGGCTATTGTACTGAAATTCATGTAACAATCAACAAGGATAACAGTGTAACAGTTGAAGATAACGGACGTGGCATCCCGGTTGATATAAAAGAAGATTCAGGTAAATCAGCCTTAGAAATTGTTCACACAGTCCTTCACGCAGGCGGAAAATTTGGTGACGGCGGTTACAAGGTTTCAGGCGGACTGCACGGTGTAGGTGCATCAGTAGTTAACGCATTATCAGAAAAAATGGTTGTAGAAGTTTCCCGTGACGGTTATGTATGGAAGCAGTCATACTTAAGAGGTGAGCCTACTTCTCAGGTAGAAAAGACAGTTCCTACTACAAAAACAGGTACAAAATCAACTTTCTGGTTAGACCCTGAAATCTTTACCGAAACAACAGAAATTGATGTTGATGTTGTTGCAACAAGACTTCGTGAAATGGCTTTTTTGAATAAGGGTTTAAAAATTATTCTTCACGATATGAAAGGTAATAAAGACGAAACCTTCCACTATGAAGGCGGTATTGGTTCTTACGTTGCATTCTTAAATCAGAACAAGACTGTTATGTTTGAAGAACCGATTTATATGGATAAAATGGTTGATAAAGTTCGTGTAGAAGTTGCAATGCAGTATACGGATTCTTATAATGAATCAATTTTATCATTTGCCAACAATATTAACACTCACCAGGGCGGAACTCACTTAACAGGTTTTCGTAACGCAATTACTCGTGTTTTGAATGATTATGCAAGAGCTAACAAAATCTTGAAAGACTCCGAACAAAATCTTTCCGGTGATGACGTCAGAGAAGGTTTAACTGCAATTGTTTCAGTTAAAATCGAAAATCCTGAGTTTGAAGGTCAGACAAAAGAAAAACTCGGTAACTCAGAAGTTATGGGTTGTGTTCAGGATGTTGTAAAAGAAAAATTACAGGAATGGCTGGAGTTCAATCCAAAACTTGCAAGATTAATCATTGAAAAAACACTACAGGCGCAAAGAGCAAGAGAAGCTGCAAGAAAGGCAAGAGAGCTTACAAGACGTAAATCCGTTCTTGAAAATTCGACTCTTCCGGGCAAGCTTGCAGACTGTTCAAACAGAGAACCAGAAAAGTGCGAAATCTTTATAGTTGAGGGTGATTCTGCAGGCGGTTCTGCAAAGCAGGGCAGAAACAGAATGTTCCAGGCTATTTTGCCACTCAGAGGTAAAATCTTAAATGTAGAAAAAGCCCGTCTGGATAAAATTTATGCAAATAATGAAATCCAGTCAATGGTACAGGCATTTGGTATAACAATAAGTAAGAACGAAGAAGAGTTCAATCTTGAAAAACTTCGTTATCATAAGATTATTATTATGACCGATGCTGATGTTGACGGTGCGCACATCAGAACTCTGTTATTAACTTTCTTCTTCCGCTATGCAAAACCGCTTATTGAAAACGGTTATGTATATATTGCACAGCCTCCTTTGTTTAAGGTTACTCAGGGTAAAGTTTCAGAGTATTTGTATGATGAACATGCTCTTGATAAAATGCTCAAGGAACGCGGTATTAAATCATTAAGCTTATCAGATAAAACAAAAACAAAAGTTAAATCAGGGGATGACTTAGCTGAATTGCTTGCAAATATGTCAACTTTCTACAAAGCGTACAACAACCCGATTCTGAATATTATTCCATCAGTAGTCCTGAGAGGTTTAATCCGTTCTGATGTAAAACCAGAAGACTTTACGGATCAGGCTAAGATGACTGAAGTTGTTGAATATTTAAGCCATTACCTTAAAGACCATGCCGAAAACTATAATGTAACAGAGGCTAAGAATTACAAAGTAGAGCTTAAATACAGTCCGGAAGTTGCAAGATATGCTATTCAGCTTGAGTTGTTTGAAAACGAACATGAAATGATTACGGCAAATATAATTAAATCAAATGAGTTTAAGAGATTAAAGAGTGCATACCCTCTAATCCGTGACTTCCTGATTGAAGAAGAAGAAAAACTTATTCTTGAAAGTGAAAGCGGAGAAACAGAGATTTCATCATTCGCCCAGTTGCAAAAAATTGTTGATGACAGAGGACAAAAAGGTCTTCAGATTCAAAGATTTAAAGGTTTGGGTGAGATGATGCCTCAACAACTTTGGGAAACAACAATGGATCCTGAAACAAGAACTCTGCTTAGAGTTAATCTTGAAGATGCAATGATGTGCGATCAGTTATTTGATGTACTTATGGGTGATAAAGTTGAGCCGAGAAGAGAGTTCATTGAAGCAAATGCTGTTTATGCAACAAACATTGATACATAGTGTTAATGTATAATATAATTATTAAAAAGGTGCTTGAGTTAGAGCATCTTTTTTTTGTAAATAATTGTAACAGTTTTCATGTGCCATGGTGTAAAATTTATAGAGTTAATCTATAATATTTGTATAAAAGGATATGTGATGTATATATAACTATCACAAAAGAGAGAGAATTTTATCCGGAATCTTTAGTTCAACTACTGTTTTCGTTAGTGAAAGGTTAGGGAATGTCAGTTGTAGTTAAGACAAATATGCAGTCTATGATAGTGCAACAAAATTTAAATGTTGCAACAAAGTCTTTGAACAAAGCGATAGAGCGAATGACCACAGGATATAAAATTAACGTTGCTGCTGATAATGCTGCTGGTTATTCGATTGCAGATGCCTGGAAAACGAAGATTGGATCTATTGAAGTTGCTTCTCAAAACGCTTCAATGGGGATAGACTTATTACGTACAGCAGAAGACAATTATGCTCTTATCATAACCCATTTGCAAAGGGTACGTGATTTAACGGAACAAGCAGCCAACGGCACTTACGGACAAGATTCATTAGATGCCATAAAGGAAGAAATAACAGCTCGTTTGGATGAGATTGATCGTATTTCAGGTTCTGTTGAGTACAATGATATTAAGTTGATGAATAATACCGGCAATATAATTTTGCAAATTGGAATAGCAACTTCTAACAGTACAATAACTTTAAGCGAAGATTTGTTTAAAAAAGCTGATACAGCAACTTTAACAAGTAGTGCGGTTACAGGATTGACAGATCCTAAGTATGCTCAAAATAAAGCTGATTTAATATCGTTTGCGTCTAATAGTGCTAAAGCAGGAAATCAGCTGACGGTTATTGATGCAATTATAAAAAATATAGATAAGCGTATAACAAAAATTGGTGCATCGCAGAATAGATTAGAGTCAGTTATGGATACTTTGGAAACACAGACGAATAACATAACATCTTCATTATCTACCTTGCGTGATACAGATATTGCGCAAGAGTCTTCACATTATATTCAGGCACAGATATTGCAGCAAGCATCCGCAACGCTGCTTGCAACTGCAAACCAGGCGCCAAGCATAGCTTTAAGTTTAGTGTAAAAATTAATAAATATGTTGTTGATTGGGATATGTACTTATATATGAGATTGGAGAAATTCAATCTCTTTTATTTTTGAGATAATAAGAAAAAATAAATTTTTACAATAACAATAAAGTGTAAACAAATGTAACATTTTAAACCTTCATTGGTGTAAAATTTATAGTATTAGTCTATAATATTTGTATAAAAAGATATGTGATGTATATATAATATTGCTAAGAAAGAGTTGTGATAATAAAAACAAGTACTACTATCATGCTTGTTACGTATATGAGGTTAGGGAATGCCAGTAATAGTTAAAACAAATTTGCCGTCAATGACAGTGCAGCAAAATTTAAATTCTGCTACAAGTTCTTTGAATAAAGCAGTAGAGAGAATGACAACCGGATATAAAATAAACCATGCCGTAGACAATGCTGCTGGGTATTCAATTTCTGATATTTGGCAAACAAAGCTTGGTTCTGTTGATATTGCTTCTCAAAATACTACAATGGGGTTAGATTTATTGCGTACAGCAGAAGATAACTATGCTCTTATAACAACTCATTTGCAGCGTATTCGCGATTTAACGGAACAGGCAGCCAATGGAACATATGGTTTGGATTCTTTAGAAACAATAAGAGACGAGATAAAAGCACGTCTTGAAGAAATAAGCCGTGTTGCTACAAATGCTGAGTACAATGAAATAAAGTTGATGTCTACCGGTTCTGCAGCAGTAAATTTGCAGGTTGGCATAAAAGAAGGAGATGTGATTTCTATGGCAGCTACTCTTTTTGCTGACGCAACTTTAAATGGTCTGTATAGTTCTACGGCTGCCCCGGGAACTACATTCAGAAATATTATAAAAGCAGCTAATAATGGTACTGCTGTTGCGAATTTAAATACTGAAACCGGATATACAGCAACTGCGGCTGCTTTTGCAGGAATAAAGCTAACAGCATCCGGAACATATGAAAAACAGACTGACAGTGGTAAAACTGCAAGAGATACTTTAGAATATATTGATTATGCTATACAAATGATATCTACTCGTGTAACGAAGTTAGGTGCTGCTCAAAACAGGTTAGAATCAGTTATGGAAACTTTGACAACGCAGTCAAATAATATAACTTCTTCGTTATCTACTATAAAGGATACAGATGTAGCGCAAGAATCATCAAATTATATACAGGCGCAGATATTGCAACAAGCTTCAGCAACATTGCTTGCAACAGCAAATCAGGCACCAAGTATAGCAATAAGTTTAATATAAAATTAATAAATATGTTGTTGATTGGGATATGTACTTATATATGAGATTGGAGAAATTCAATCTCTTTTTATTGCGCGAGCGAGCAGAGGGCGAAGGTATTGCCGTTTGACTTGTGTTGGCAAGGCAAAAAGGCAAGACCGCAGACCCGTTTAGCGCGAGCGAGCAAGACAGCAGAATTTTGCGTAGGGCGGAGCGATAGCGAAGGCCCGAAGTAGCACGAAGTTGAACGAACGACAATTTTGCGGAAGCAAAAAGAAGTGAGTGAAAACGCAGAGTGAAGCAAAATTTGATACAAGCTTAGTGTTACGTTGAGCGTAAACGAACAAATATTATTGCAATAACACTTTGTTTTTGATAAAGTTGATTTGTTAATAAGAGAAAGAGGAGTATTTCATATGGATTTAATGAAAGGTAAAAAAGGTATAATCTTTGGTGTTTCAAACACTCATGGTATTGCATACGGTATTGCAAAACAGCTTCATGAAGCAGGTGCAGAAATTGCATTTTCTTATGCAGGTGAAGCAATGGAAAAACGTGTAAGACCTATTGCAGAATCTATGAATGCAAAAATAATTATGAGCTGTGATGTAACAAAAGAAGAAGAAGTTGCAGCAGTATTTAAGGAAGTTGAAAAGGTTTACGGAAAAATTGATTTTGTTGTTCACGCAGTAGCTTTTGCTCCAAAAGAAGCTTTAATGGGCAGATTTATTGATACAACAAAAGATGCCTGGGAAACTGCATTGGGTGTAAGCGCATATTCACTTGTAACTGTTGCAAAATATGCTGAACCTATTATGAACGAAGGCAGTTCTATTTTGGCTCTTACTTATCTTGGTTCTATTCTTTCTGTTCCAAGTTATAACGTAATGGGCGTAGCTAAAGCTGCATTAGAATCTGCAATGAGATTTTTGGCTGTTGATTTAGGACCTAAGGGTATCAGAGTTAACTGTCTTTCTTCCGGTCCTGTTAAGACACTTGCTTCAATGGGTATCAGCGGATTTTCTAAAATGCTCAAAGCTGCTGTTATGCGTTCCCCAATGAAAAAGAATGTTGCTCTTGAAGATGTTGGTAAAGCAGGTTTATATTTGGCTTCTGAACTTTCTTCAGGTACAACCGGTGAAGTTATATACTGTGACTGCGGTTGTCACTCTGCATACGGTTCAGCAGAAGAAATGGATACTTTGGCAAACGCTGAATAAGTAGTAAGTGTTAAGGGGTAAGTATAAAATATTTAAGTAAAAAGAGAGTGCGACAAAAGTCACGCTCTCTTTTTTTATTAACATTTATCTCCTATCTGCCGTTGCAGCCGAAGGCGATTGTTACGTGTTCACGAGGGTTAATAGATGATATTTTATGTCCTTTAGCATCTACTAAGTAACCGAGTTCGTCACCGGACGCCTGAACAAGACCGATAGTTCCTGATACTGCAGTTCTGGTGAAATCAATCGGCGCTTTAACTGTTTCGTATAACATATCGCCGACGCTTCTTGCCGCACCGCCAAATTGTCCCTGGAATGTTTCACCTAAAGCAGTACCTGTGTTAGCGGTTATATTTTCAAGACCGTTCCCGAGGCTTGAAATCATACCGCCTGTTGTACGACCTACTATACCAAGCATTTGACCTGACCATGTAAGCGGAGCGGTAACAATTCTTGATATAATATTTGGTGTATTTGTTTTGCTTATGTCTGCATTAAGGATTTGTTTAGGTAATGTTGCTCTGTGACCGCAATTTTCGATTTCCTGGAATGCAAGTTTAAGAGCACCTTTTTGGCAGCCTGAAGGTCTTACAACTTCAACAACTTTACCATATACATTTGAGCCGATAGGATAAAGCTGACCGTTTATGGTTACATCTTCCATTGTTTTAGCTGCAAATCTCTGACCGACGTGAGCAGATTTTGCATTAATCTGGTCTTTGAATTTAAGCTTTAAGGTTGGAATTTGTACAAGCTGTTCCTCTTCAATGAAGGCTTTTTTGTCCACAGGACATGTCGGACAGTCGTTGTTTGCGGTAACAGGGTTTTTGTCTAAACCGGCTGCTACACGAATATTTTGTAGCATTGCAGCAATATCAGCACGTGTTGCTTCTGCAAACGGATTAATTCTGTTCGGGTTTGGTGAATTATTTAATGCACCTTTATCCAAAGCCTTTGCTATAGGAATTTGTGCCCAATCAGGAACCTGGCTTCCGTCAGAGTACTTAGATAAAATTTCCTGAGCTTTGCATTTATCAATTTCTGTACAATTCAAACCTTTGGACATAGCACAAAGAGCTTCAACACGTGTTACGTTATTATTAGGTAAGAATGTTCCGTTCGGATAACCTTTAAGCAAGTCATTGTGAACTGCAATTGTGATTGCGTTGCTTGCCCAGTGATTAGTCGGAACATCCGAGAATAATTTTTCCGGAGCGCTTGAATATGAATCTTTGTTAAAACCTTTTACAAGCATAGTTGCAAACTCTGCACGAGAGATATTTCTGTATGGTTTATACAGTCTGTCAGGATATCCGACAACAACATCATTCATTGCAAGTTTGTCAATCTCACATGCTGCCCAGTGACTTTGTGGAACATCCGGGAACATTTGAGACATACCTGCTGCGGCACCGGTTATGCCCTGATTTGCAAAAGGTGACAAATCAAAAGGGGCTAACGTTTTTTTGATAGCCTGAATGGAGTTTGCTGTATGCATTTGGATAGGACAGCCGGCTCCGTCCATTTTAGATTCATCTCTTACGATAGGTGCACCGGTATGACTTGGTAAATCATTCAGACATGGAATATTTGAAGCTGCACCTGTTACAGCACCGTCTGATGCGATTGTAGAACCCATTGTCATTGCATTAAGTCCGTTGTTTCTTGTCAGTGGTGCAAAATTTAAACCGTATCCCTGCGCAGAATAAATAGAGTCTTTTTCTGTGCCGACAAAATTGTTTGTACCGTAAATTGCATTAGGGTAAGAATATACCTGACGCATATCTTCACGTTCTAATTTTTTTGTGGTCGGACATAAAGCACATGATGGGATTGCTTCGTCTTCGCAAACCGGTGCTTCGTCACAGGCACAGGTTGGAGCCGGTGTTTTGTCGCACGGACAAGCATTTCCTGTTACTACAGGTAAATCCCTGCATTCGCAAGGTGTTTGTGTGACAGCAGGTTTCTGTTCACACGGGCAGGCTGCTTGAGCTGTATTAAAAGAGCATGTTGCTATACCTACGGCAATCGCAGCTGCCACAGTAAGTTTTCTAATTGTCATTTCGACCTCCTTTTACTTAAGTAAACATAAGGTTTTGTTTTATGATTACCCTATGATTATGCATTTTTTATTTGGTTAAAACATTACCGAAAAAGGTAGTCCTGTTGTCTAGTTGCTCTCTCCTTCATATATATGATTTTTAACAGGTTTTCTACTCTAAATGGTTGATTTTTATAAAATCTAAATATTAATAAATGTTAAGATATAATATAATGTTATTAGTATAATTGACTTTAAGTAATATCTCATTAAAAAGAATCATGTAAATATAAAAATATTGAGGTGAAAACATCACCGAAACCCTCTTTCGTAGCGAAGAGGGGAAAAATAAATAGGAGAATACCACTATGGGTATGGCAGCTTCTCAGGCAAGATACTTAGCATTACTTGCAAGAAAATCAAATTGTGAATACGAAGGACAACAGATTAACCAGTCGAGGTTGGCTCTGTCAAATCAGTCTGCCGATTTATTCAATCAGATGATGGCATTACAGGTTCCGACAACTCCTAGTAAGTCTGATTTTACAGTCCAAAAATATACTTTTACAAATGGTGTAAATAAATTTACAATTGATAAATGGAATAAATTATCAGATTCAGAAGGTGATGGTTATAACTATGCAATAACATATCATTATGAAACAACAGAATATACAGGATTTCAGCAGTTTAGAATAAATCCTCAGGTACAATTTTCCGGTGTAGCTCCTACAAAATCTCTTGATCCTGACGAAGAAGTCAGAAAAATTCAGGATGCAATCAAAGATTTGGCAAAAAAAGAAGCCGATATGGATTTAAAATACACAACCTATCAGACACAAAAACAGCAGGCAGGAAAATTATCGAATTATTTGGATAATACAACCGTATCCAACATTACTGGTTGTGATGTGGTCGGAAATGTATATACAATAACTTGTAAGCCGGGAGAAACTACTAATACATATACTTATACAAACTATCAATCTTTAGGAGATAAGCAAGCTTATGTAAAACAATATGTTGATAAACTTCTTGAATACGGTGCTATTGATGGCGATAAAGATAACTATGATTACTCTCAGATTTATTACTGCGAAACTACAGATTCATTTGCGTTTAAGGCTGATTTGGATTCAATTAAAGATGGCGAGCAGATTGTAAGAACAATATTGCCTATATATCATTGTGACGGTACTGCTCCTACTGGTGCAAATTATAAAACTATAAAAGAAATGGATGAGGCTGTTCAAAAAGCATTTAATGAATATGCAGTTGCAAAATCCGAATATGATACCGCAAAGGCTACTTATGAAAAATATGATGTTCCTGTGTCCATTGGAAATATCAAAATAAAACCGCTTGCTTCAATGAATAAAAACCAGCAGGCAGCAATTTCTCAAATACTTGAGGATATGAAAGAACAAGGTATTGATACAAATATTACAAAATGTTTTAATACACTACAAGAACAATATGATAATGATACCTACAATGGCGGTATATATACATTTGAGATGGCGGGTGCAACATACTATACTACGTACTATGATTTATTTAATTCAATAGTTAACGGAACAGGTATAAACAGTATTGATGATCAGGAAAAACTTCCGTATTATGGCGCTCAGGATATAGAAAAACCAACAACGGTTACAGCAAGGGCTCTTATTGAAAAAGACCCATCAGGCAGATTTATAACTATGAGAATAGAAAATGATTCTCTGGTATATGACCTGAAAGCTACATCAGAAACAGACGAACTCGCTTATGAAGATGCAATGAGTGAATATACATATCAAAGAGCTTTGTATGATAAACAGGTTTCTGATATTAACGCAAAAACTTCAATTATACAAAGACAAGACCAAAATCTTGAATTACGACTAAAACAGCTTGATACAGAGCAAAATGCATTGAATACAGAAATTGAAGCGGTATCAAAAGTTGTTAAAGATAACATTGAAAAATCCTTCAAGACCTTTGCCGGTTAATAAGGTTAACAGGCTTGCTGCTTAATACAGCAAGAAAAATATACAGTACTCTAACAAAGAAAGGAAGCAATAAGAAGTAAGTAAAAAAGTTAATAATTGATAATACAAAAATCACTTATTCGCTCAGATGCTTATTTGCTTATTCACTTAGAACAATGTCTTACAAAAATGATGGATACTTGGTAATAGCAAACAGATTCGGCTCCGCATCATCGGATGCCAAAGTAATGCTTTATGAAACGTACGACAGATTAAGAGATTTATCTGTATCTGGTTCACATGGTGCTGGTACAGGTTTTGAAGCAGCAGGCGGTTTTTTATATCAGCTGGCAAGCTTATTTGCTCCATCTGCGTTTATGACTACATTAGGCGGAACTACTGCTATGAATATTCCGGGTACATCATACTGGAATCCATATAATGGCGGTAACGGAAGTACAAGGGGCAGTTACTCTTCATTTGGTGTAAATACGCTCGGTAACTACTCAGGATTTCCAAGCGGTTATGCTGCAAATTTAGGATACCGTTCAAGCGGATATACAACAGGCGGAGCTTCCGGAATTGGTGATTTAATAACCGGTTTTGGCTCATCAAACGGTCAGGCGACAGGTTTTGCATCAGGAATAGGAAGTATTGCAGATATAGCAAGCACAGCTGCATATGGTATAGGTACAGCTAACGGATACGGAATCGGTGCAAGTAACTGGGTAATGCCTCTTGCCGGCATTGTATCCGGTTGGGGCGGTATTATGACAGCTGCTGCTCCATATTTGGGAGAGTTTGGTTTACCTGCAGTTGTTATGGGAAACTTAATGCAGGGTACTACTTCGGCAGCACTTTCTGCATATCAGACAGTATCAAGTAATATTGTCGCTAATGCTGATACAATACTTTCTCAAAAAGTAGCTAATATCGAAACAGTTTGCAAAATGCTTGATACACAAAGTGATGTTGTAAGAAAAATGCTTAAAGATGATATTGAATCTAAGAGCAAAGATCTTCAGGATATAGGTAGTTAGTATTAATTAACAATACAGATATATGCAAAAGAGAACTTTTATAAGAACAATGCTGGATATATTTTTAGACAATGCTATAGCAAGAACCATAGCATCACTTGTAAATTTTTGTAAAGAACAGCGCTATTATGGCAGCAGAAAATTAAAGTTTTTCAAAAATATGCCGATAAGTAAAGTGGAAAATCAAATTTCAAATAGATATGTGTTTAAGGCAATTAGGCACTAAATTATCAGGGCAGCAATAAAATGTTAACAAATGTAACAAATATCCTTCAGAACAGGCAATTATTAAATCCGACATGTTTTATAATACATGTAGGTTTAGAATGCATAGGAGAACATGCTTATGCGTGAAGAACTACAAGATAGTCTAAAAAGGTTAGTAAATTTTTTGAATTTTGCGCGTTCATTTTTTAAACGCAAGAATCCATTTAAAGAGCTACTTGTTAGTCTTATCACAAGCCTGAAGGAAATGATGACCATTCGTCAAAAACTGAAAATGGCAAAGTACAGGGTTAGTTATCACCAGCATCAGTTACACAAAATGGAAAGCTTAATAGCAGAAAGTAATGAGCATACATTCCTAAAGGCAAAAAATTTAAACGAACTAAGATAAAGGAAGCCTGTTATGGGATTAATTGCCTCAAGTTTCAGAATGATGTATCTGACAGCTTACCAGATTTCACTGGAGTCAAAGATTCAATGGATTGCATCCGCAAAAATGGAGTTGGTTGCTTCTTCCGATGAAATTATGGCTCTTGGTAATGATTTGGACCCGGAGAATCCGGCAGTCAAACAAATGGAAGCCCGCAGGGACAAGCTAACGGTTCTTGAAAAGAAATTGGACTTGCAGATGCAGGAATACCAAAGCCGTTTAAGAATGGTAGAAGCAGAGCTTGAATCTACTCGTGGTGCTGTTGATAAAGCAATAGACAGATCATTCAGATTCCAAGTTTAATTAAAAATTATGTAAGTTTTTGATAACCTCCTGTGCGCAAGGGTAGATATACCTTTGCGCACGGTGTTGCTATAAAGACTTCTTTTTCAGAACAATTTTTATACCAAATATAGTCAGAATCTTTATTTTTGTTTTTCCTTCATATTTGTTTTTTATCGAAAATATTTTATCTTTTAACGGTTCTGTCGGAACTTTTGATTTTTCATAATCCTCTTTTAATTCGGCGTAAATATCTGTGAGCTTAGCATATTCCCACCAATTATCTTTAAATCTGTTCCCGCAGCCTTTAAAAGCAGGTTTTGGACCTGTTAAATGCGCAATTACAGGTTTTTTACCTGCTTCAAGATAATCCTGTTCTTCTTCGCCGTAGAACTCGTAATATCCGCCTCGCCACCATGTATCCATAAAGTTAAATTTAGGATTTAATACAACTTTTTTCTCATCTGCGACTTTATTTATTGAATCCTGGTCGCAAAACTCAATTATTTTAGCATTGTTGTTTGCAAAATCTACAATTTTGTCAAAGAATTTTTCTTGTCTGCAATATTCGGCATTAAGCAATAACATTCCGGAGTTAAAATAAACTCCTGAAGTCATATTCAAACGTTTGCAATATTTTTCTACGCCCCAGACATCTTTAACTCCTGCAAGGTATTTATTGTTTAAATCGGTGTTAAACAGTTCTGATAAATCACCTAAAACGAGTGTATCGCAGTCCAGATAAAGAATTTTGTCCATATCGGGACACATGTCAGGAAGTTTTATTCTGAACCAGGCCTGAACAGTTACCCAGTGAGAAAGCGGTAAAGAGGTAAAAATGTTTTCATCAACCTGCAACAATCTTAATTTGCAATTTGGTATCTCTTGCAGTTTTTTTATACTGTTATCAGATAGTTTAGAATAAATAATAATAAACTCAATTTCGTGTCCTTTGTTGTTTTCAATTGCACTAACCATAGAAACAATTGTTTGGTTTATATATTTGTCATCAGGTGCATAAGCTATGTTAAATTTCATTATTGAACTCCTTTATAACGTGTTCATAGAAAGTTCCTTCTGTGTTAATTTCTTTTTTCTTTGTTAAGACAGACTGCTTGTGTGTTAATTTATGTATTCCGCTTATTTTCTTAATCTCGTTCCATCTTTCTTCTGAAAATTGGTTTAGCAGTTCTCCCTGGAATTGCTGAACAGGAAGAAAATTAAAAAACGGAACTTTTGAAAATAAATCCTTATTTTCTTTACTTGCCTGAGTAACCATTGTGAAGGTATGAAGGAAGGTAAAATAGTTAACAAGAAAGTTGTTTTCCTTCCAGTATTGTATAAGTGCGGCAAGAGTTTCTCTAAGGATTTTATTATCTTTTTTTGCAGAAATAAAATAGCATGCCATATTGAGTCCGTCAAGGTCGATTTTTAAATCGTTTTGGAATACAAATAAATCTGCATCAGTTATGTAAGAAGGCAATTCTTCCGTTAATAGAACTGTTGAATCAATCCATATTCCGCCATGCTGGATTAACAGGCATGTCCTTAAAATATCTGAAAAGAAAGCTGTTTTTATTTTACCCCTTTCTTTTAAATCCCAAAATATCTGAGGAATATCAACGTAATCTTTTACATTTTCGGGAGTCAACATAATTCTCTGACAGTTCCCTCTGTATTTTTCAACGCTGTTCAGACACGCCTGTACAAGCGGTGGTACAGAACCGTCAGGACTTTCCCAATACTGCCAGATTATCTTCCCCTCGCCCTGTAGAAGTGCGGATTGGGGAACGGACGTTTGTGTAATACAGTCTCCCCCGCCCCTTGAAGGATGGGGTTGGGGGGTGGGGTTAATACAACCTTTCTTTACATATTTTTTTAAATAAATTTTAGCCCAGTTACCTTTGAGAATTCTTCTTATTTTTCTGTCGAAAACAAAAATTTCCAAAAAGAGTTTTATTAAACTGTTTACCACTTGCCAAAACAACGATTTTAAGAACATTCTTTTTTTAAGACCTCATATATTTGCGGATATTCTTTTAAAATTATATCATAGGCTTCGCCTAATCCCATTCCTACCCCTTTTTTATTAACTTTGCATAAACCATACTGCTGAGAGTCCTCAATATAATTTATTGATTCAGAGTACCCTTTAACAAGTCTTGTTTTTGTGCCGTTTAATACTGCCATTGCCCATAGCCATATATCGTCATGTGTCGGAATGGTTTTTGCAATTTTTTCTTCATCTGTAACATCTTTATACAAAGAATTTGGCGGATAAAGTACGGCGCCGTATCCTGTTAGACGCTGGCGAAAACTTGCTTCGCCTCTGTGAATATCTTTATATAATACTCTTGTTTTATCCCAAGTTATATTGCCGTTTTTATCGAAACTAAGCCAATCGCATCTGTGCGCCTGTATTTCATTTGGATGTTTTAAATATGATTTATAAAGACTTTCTATCGTATCAGGTACATAATAAATATCATCATCTGTTGTAATAATAATTGAATCGGGATACTTTTTAAGTGTCGGAATGATTTTTTTATACGAACGGATATCTTTATACCAGTCTATAGTTAATCCGTATTCTTTTAAAGCAAGAAGTTCCTGCGGCAAATCATTTTCTTTATTTGGGAATTGTTCCGGTGCAAGCCAAAGGACAACCATGTCAGGTTTCAAAGTTTGATTAAGTAAAGTTTTGATTGTTTTTACAACTATGTTTATGCGCTCCGGAAAGCTGGTCAGGGATACAATTATCGGAGTTTGTCTTTTTTCTTTGTTAATCCCGCATTTACTAACATCAGGACAAATGTAATTACCCTTTTTTTTGATTCTTATAAATATGCCTAACAGATTAATTACAATATGTCCGTCAAAATATTGTATTAACTTCATACACAGACTCCCATAAGTTCTTTATAGGCTCTTATTATATCAGAAGGTGTAACAGGATTTTCCTGCGTTGCATCAAGTATCTTTGCCGGGTACAGATTTGTATCAGAAGCCCACATGTGAGCGCCCCAGACATAGAAAATCCCAACAACCGGAACGTTTAGAGCGTTTGCAAAGTGCAATGTGCCTGTATCAACAGAAATACAGCTTCCGCAAATTTTCATGATGTTTGCAAGTTCAACAAAAGATGTGCAGTCAACAATATCGATAAAATCAACACAGCCTGCTTTTTTAAGATTAATTACAAATTGTCTTGCAACTTCACCGGCACCTGTCATAACCGGGGTAAAACCGTTAATTTTCAACAGGTGTATAAGTTCCTTGCAATCGTCTACAGTCATATCTTTTTTTGCAAAATTGCTGGTGGTTGACAGAACAACAGGCTTTTCAAGATTTTTGATACTATCAATTAAAGGATTATTAACTTCCGGAGGGATGTATTTTATAGGCAGATTTTTATGTTCGTTAGTCAAAGGTTCTATCATTCCGCCCCATTTGTCTTTCATGTGCGTAAATTCTCTCATCTCATATTTTTCGTTAGTGTTCCAGAGAGAAAATTTGTGATGGGAAATAACATGTTTGGAACCGATTAACCTTGCTATAAGTAAATTCCTTTCATTTGAATATGTAACAAAAGATGCAAATGGTCTTTTATACGGAAAATTTTTTGCAAACTCCAGGATACCTTTAAAAGAACCTTGTTTTTTCTTATCGTATGTAACAACATCGCTAACACCTGCCTGATATTTTGCAACCTCAAGCATTGGAGAATTACAGACAAAAACAACTCTTGAGTCAGGAAAATACAGTTTTATATTCTGAACAAGCGTATTGGTAACGAGAACATCGCCAATGCTTGTTGTATTAAAAATTACAAAAACTTTTTCATCCATCCTAGAATAAATTATACAAAAGACATGGCAAAATTTCTATGCTATAATATCTGCATAGATTCAATGAAAAGGAGAAAATATGAATACAGCAACTATCATAGGCAGAGCAGGGCAAGATGCGGAAATAAAATATTTTGAATCAGGAAAAGTAAAAACAACTTTTTCGCTCGCAGTAAATCGTTTTGATTCAAAAACAAAAACAGAAGTTCCTGACTGGTTTAATATAGAGGTTTGGGATAAACAGGCAGAGTTTGCAGGTGAATATGTAAAAAAAGGCAGACAGGTTGCAGTTGACGGAAGAATATCTATCAGCAAGTGGACTGATCAAACCGGTGAAGACAGAGAAAGGTTTTTAATTGTTGCGAATCAGATCAGACTTTTAGGTTCAAAAAGAGACGCCGAGGAACAAATATAAACAATGATATTCAATGATTTGGTAGGAATAATAGCTGATGACCTTACGGGTGCTAATGATACTGCATTACAGTTTCATAACCTTGGGGCAAAGACAAAAATTTTACTGGATACATCTTACGTTCCCGATAAAAAAGATTTAACAGAGGTTTGGGCAACATCAAGCGAATCCAGAAATTGTGATGAAATAGAGGCTGTAAGCAGGATTGAGAAAGCTGTAACTACTTTTGCGGATAAATTTTCTTTTGAATATTATTATAAAAAAATAGATTCAACCATTCGTGGTCATATTGCAGTAGAAACGCTTACAATGCTTGATATTCTCGGGTATGAAGCGGCTGTTATAATACCGGCATTCCCGCAGGAAGGACGTATTACTGTCGGGGGGTATCATCTTTTAAAAGGAGTTCCAATCGGCAGAACGGAAATTGCTATGGATCCTCATTCTCCGATATTGGAGTCGTATATTCCGGCATTATTAAAATCTCAGCTTAAAGAAGAACAAAGAGATTTAGTCGGAACTCTTGATTTAAAGACTGTTATGAATGGTGCCGGTCCTATATTAATGAAAATTAATGAACTAATAAAGGCTGGTAAAAAGTTGATTATTGCAGATGCGACATCAATTACGGATATTGAACAGATAGCTCTTGCAATAACAAAAAGTGACAAAAAAATATTGCCAACCGGTACTGCGGCAGGAGCGCAGGTTTTTGGTAAGTTCTGGCTAGCTGATATTGAAGCCGAAAAAGAAAATCTGAAACTGCCAAAACTTCCGAAACTGCTTATATCCGGAACAGCAACTCAGATAACTGCCGAACAAATTCAAAGGCTGGAAGATTCTGATGATTATGCAAATATTAACTTTATACCACTGGAAGTAAGGGATATTTTATGCGGTATTGATGATGAACTTGTTGCAAGAATTGTTACAAATCTGAAATCCGGTGTTACGGTTTGTGTACATACTTCTCATCTTATTACCAATTTTGACGGCTTTTCTGACGATTCTTTAGCAGCTGAACTCACAAAGGAAAAACTTGCATCAATGATTACAGATTATCTTGCAGAACTTACAAAGCTGGTTTTAACTGAAGTATCGGTAATGTTAATAACATTGGGCGGTGAAACTTCTTACAAATGCTGTTCAAAAATTGACTCAAAAATTCTTGAACTTGCTGATGAAGTCGCACCGGCAATCTCAATTTGTTCTGATTCTAACAATCAGTGGATTGTAACAAAATCAGGGAATTTGGGCAAGAGCAAAACTTTAATAGATATACTTGATTATTTTAAGTATCATGAAGAATAATTGTTTGATAGCGTGGAACGAATGAAAAAATATTCTAATAAAATAGCAATAACAACTGGCGACCCGAACGGTATTGGTGCAGAAATCACTATAAAGGCGCTTAATACACTAAATATTCCGCCAAGAGATGTTGTAATTATTTCTAACTCAAAAGTTTTAAATACATATGGATATATTCAAAACAATTATGAAATTATTGAAGTCGATTATGATTCAAAAATTCGCCCGGGTGAAGTAACGGCTGAGGCAGGTGATTTTGCTTTTAAGCTTTTGGAAAAAGCATGTGAGATACGACCAAAATTTATTGTAACCGCACCAACCTCAAAAGAGGCTATGAATCTTGCCGGACACAAATTCAACGGTCAAACGGAAGTTTTGGAAAAATATTTGGCTCATGATGGTCAGAAGGCTGAGATGCTTTTTGTATCAAAGGACTTCAGAGTTCTTCTTCTGACTCGTCACATACCGCTCAAAGATGTTAGTAAAACACTTACAAAGGGACTTATTATAGAAAAAATTGAACGGTTAAGAAGCTATTTTCAAAACAGTTTGTATATAACAAAGCCTTCTTTTGCAATGTGTGCTTTAAATCCGCACGCCGGAGAAAACTGTTTAATCGGCAATGAAGAAGACAAAGTTATGCTTCCTGCAATAGAAGCAGTAAGAAATCGTGGAATAAATATAACAAATCCTCTTCCTGCAGATACGCTTTTTATTAACGGAGTTCAAAAGTATCTGAGAGGAGAAAAATT
>CACWIL010000005.1 GCA_902760905.1 uncultured bacterium | reverse complement strand
GAGTTTGCGGAAAAATTAAAATTTTTCCTGCAAACTCTGGGGAACGGTTTCGATTTAGGCTACGTGCTATCCCGCACCTAGCCTAAATCTCACACACCTCCGGTCGGATTTGAAAAAGTCGAAAAATTGTCATTTTTCAGACTTTTTCCGCATCCTCCTTATATTTACCCAAAAAATATTTCCCCCTCAAAAAAATATTTACCCCAAAACATGACTTTTTAGAATTTATCATTAAACACATATCATCTAAACGGATGATTTTTAGAGCAATAAGTCAAGAACATTAATAATATACCGATATTATTAAAGGAAGGACGGTACAAATTGTTTAACACAATGAACAATATTCGCCCACGCTACCCGCAGCAGACACAGGGCTATCAGACAAAACAGAGCACGACCGATCAAGACGGTCATAATCAGAATGCCCAGGATCAGCAACAGCAAAGACAAGATGTCGTAGCCCGCGGAAGAGCCAGTGAAGTTCAAAATCAGGAACAGCCCGTCGCTAATCGCCAGGCAATATATTCACCTGCAGCAAATGCCTATCCTCAGGCATCTTTCCCAAACCAACGTCAAACTTATACAGTAAATACTTCAACCTGTACAACAGAGTGCTCCTCAATCACAACCGTTGAGAAGCAACAAGATTAATATCGCACAAATCTTAAAAGACTTCAGAAACACAATAAAAGCGATTGCAACCCCACGTGAAATTGAAGATCAGGTTAATAAATATCTTGAAACAGTTAATGAACAGGTTCGTGCTGAACATCCTCAGGTAAATTTAATACAAAGCAACCTGAAAATTGCCGCATCACTTTTAGACAGGTATATTTCAGAAACTTTAAATAAAGAATCTAAAGTTGTTCAAAACTGGCTTGATGCATTATTTTTACAAAAAATAGATTACAGCTATAACGAAAATGACGTAAACCCAAGCTTTTTAGTTAAATTTCCGGATGAAAATAATACAAAACCTCAGGAACAACAACCGGAAGCGGAAGTTCAGCCTGAACAGAATACAGAAGAACAGCCTGTTCCGGATTCAGAGCTTGAGTTTCCAACCATTAATGAAGGTGTTGAAATACAGCCGGAAGAACTTACTCTTGAAGAAGAGTTTGTGAAAGCTCAGCAAACAATTTCTCAAAAACCGAATATTACAATTGTTCCTCAGGATACAAAGCTTAAAACTCTTTTTGTCGAAGCTAAAAAATACGCTTTCAACAATAACCCGCAAAGAGCAATGGCAATGTTCAGAGAAGCTTTTTCAAGAGCATCTGAGCTTAATGACAATGAAACACAATCACGCATTTGTCTTGAAATAGGCAAAATTTATGATGATAACGACCACTTTGTACAGGCTCTTAACAGTTATAACAAGTCTTTGCAATATACAACTGATGTTAATGTAAAATCACGTGCGCATTTTTCAATGGCACAGATTTATGATGACGTAAACCAGATTGAACCTGCAATGAAACACTATATGACTTCTATTTCTTATGCAGGAAAATCTGATGATTTAATCGGTCAGTCAGATTCTTTAACAAGAATGGCAAATATTTTAACCGATAAATATGATGAAACTGCATTTGATTATTATGATACAGCCCGTAAGCTTATTGAACAGACTGCTGATATCTCTATGAAAGGATATGTCCTTTCTAATACTGCTGATGCTTGTGTTCAGTTCAGAAAAAATGACAAGGCACTTAAATATTACGCAGAAGCAGTCAAAAATTATGAAAAGACAAATTCAAAAGAAGAAATCGCTCAGAACTACAAATCTGCAGCAGAACTTATGATTAGCTTTAACAGTCCTAATAAAGCACGTTCATTATTAAAGAAAGCTCTTGTTAATGCAGTCAAAACAACTAACGAAGATTTAATTGCAGAAATCAACATGCTTCTTTCTTCTGTTGAAGGGTAATATTAAAAATGAAGTATTTTTCTACACAAAAGCTGTGCCGCCATATTTTTGATATCTTTCAATATCTTTTTCAACCATCATTTTGCATAAACCTTCATAAGAAACTTTTCTTTTCCAGCCTAAAACATTTTGAGCTTTTGTCGGATCCCCGATAAGATATTCTACCTCTGCAGGACGGAAGAACTTTGGATTAACCTTAACAAGTGTTTTACCTGTTTTTTTATCAACGCCGACCTCATTTACGCCTTCGCCTTTCCACTCAATATCAAACCCTGCATATTTAGCGACAAGTGTAGCAAAATCTCTTATTGGATGGGTTTCTCCCGTTGATAAAACATAGGTATCAGGTTTATCTTGCTGCATCATTAGCCACATACCTTCCACATAATCTCCGGCAAATCCCCAGTCACGTTTAGCATCAAGATTACCAAGCTCTAATGGTTTATCTGTTAATCCCAAATGTAACTGTGCAAAGTGGTCTGTAATTTTTCTTGTAACAAATTCCTTACCTCTCATTGGAGATTCGTGATTAAACAATATTCCGGAGCAGGCAAAAACTCCAAAACTTTCTCTGTAATTAACTGACATCCAGTGTGCCATCAGTTTTGCACAACCATACGGAGAGCGAGGATAAAATGGAGTTGATTCATTTTGAGGAATAGCTTGTACTTTGCCAAACATTTCAGAAGTAGATGCCTGATAAAATTTTGTTTTAGGAGAAAATTCTCTTATTGCTTCCAGGATATAGACAACTCCCATTCCATCTGCCTGTGCCGTATAAATCGGTTCTTCCCAGGAAGCTGCCACAAAACTTTGTGCCGCAAGATTATAAAACTCATCAGGTTCATATTTTTTAAGCAATCTGCATATATTTGAAAACTCCAGCAGTTCAAGATCAACAAGTTCAATTTTATCAAAGATGCCATGCTCTTTTAATTTTGAGAAAGTATCAGTTGAACCCCTGCGATACAAACCTATTATTTTATATCCTTTTTCCAATAATAATTTAGCAAGATATCCGCCATCCTGACCGGTAATTCCTGAAATCATCGCTGTTTTTGCCATAATCCTCTCCCTTCAAGTAATAATTATATCATAATTTTAGGATTTATTTACACTAAAAAATTCATTATAAGACAAGTTCCCGCCATTTATACCAGTACCGTCCTTTGTTATATCAATTGAATATGCTCCGAGTTCTATTGCCTTTAAAGAGTTCTTCAATGCCTGGTTTGTTTTATTATGAGCATGAAAGCCTATTTTATCATAACCAATATTCTTCATTTGCTTATATATTTTTTCTAAGCCACTTGTTTCTATGATTCCGTATGTATCTGCCAGATAAAGAACATTAATAATACTTTTAGCCTTCCGGTTTTCCAGCAGCTTATAATGTTCATCCAATAAATTAGTTATATCCATAAGCTGAAGCATAACATTGTAATTTTTCTCATGCAGATTTTCTGCAATATACAGCGATTCTCTTATTTTATCAGGGTGACAAGCAACTCTTACAAAATCTATGCAATCTTCTCTGCCATCAGCAAAATCAATTTCATTAAATCTTTTTGTATCCGTCATTACTCCCAGACTTAAATTCCCTTTTCTGTCATAAAATTTTTTTATTAAATCCGGAAAACAATAATAAAATGGACCTTTTTTATTTCTGTCATAATAATTTCTGTAGCCAATTTCATAGAAACTGATTTTTTTATTATTTAATTCGGACATTAAATTAAAAATGTACTCATCAGAATAATTCCAATTAGTACAATATCCGCCGTCTCTTGTTGTACAATCTAATAGTTTTGTCATATACAAAATAATTATACCAAAATTGAAAAATTATGAGAACAATATGATATCAGAAACAGGACTGACATTATTTTTTGTATCACATAATGCAATATTATTTATCTTAAAAGTTTATAACTTTCCTAAAACTAATGATTTTTTACAAAATTTAATTGCAATTCATTTATTTTAGGCTTACGATAAGTAATATTTATAAATTTACACACCAGAGAGAATAGCTATGGAATTATTTTTTTTATCGTTATTAATACTTATTTTAGGCGGAGTGGTGTCAATTTTCTCAAAAGAAAATCATAAAATGAAACTATGCTCTGTATTCACCGGACTTGCATCACTTTTACTTCTAAAACAGGCACTATTTCCGATTTATTCCGGAGAAACACTTAGTGCAACATTTTATTTTTCTCAAATATTCGGAAAGATTAATTTTGTAATAGATCCGTTATCGGCATTTTTTATTCTAGTAATCTCTATTATGAGCTTTATCGGAACAATTTATGCTAACGGATACATAAAACCATATTTAAACAAAAATTTTAACACTTCATCACACACATTTTTTATGATGATTTTAATCGCTTCAATGTTGGGTGTTGTGACTTGTCAAAATGCTTTAATGTTTTTGATTTTATGGGAAATAATGTCGTTGTCTTCATTTTTCCTTGTTATTTTTGAAGAAAATAAAAAAGAAGTATTAAATGCAGGTATAAAATATTTTATTTATATGCATGTATCTGTTATTTTCATAATGAGCGCTTTTGCGCTTATGAGCATAACTTCGGGAAGTTTTAATTTTGCAGATTTTATAAGCTCTGACACTCACCTTAAAGATATAATATTCTTGTTATTGTTCGTTGGTTTTGGAACTAAGGCAGGGTTTATGCCATTTCACAACTGGTTACCTGATGCTCACCCTGCTGCACCAAGTCACATATCTGGAATTATGTCAGGCGTAATGATTAAAACAGGAATATACGGAATATTGCGAACAATAATGATTACAGGAATTCCTTCTAAAACAATTACTTTTGGAGTTCTTGTTATCACTATAGTTTCTGCTCTCTGGGGTGTATTATATGCAATAAGCCAGCACGATATAAAAAAACTTCTTGCTTATCACAGTCTTGAAAATATCGGTATAATCGGAATCGGTATTGCAACAGGTATGCTTGGTATACTTTATGACAATATTATTACTGCAATTTTAGGGTTTAGCGGAGCAATACTGCACGTTTTAAACCACTCAATATTCAAAATGCTTTTATTCTTCTGTGCCGGAAGTGTTTATAATAAAACACATACACGAGATATAGAACTTTTGGGCGGATTAATCAAAAGAATGCCATATACTGCAGTTTTGTTTATAATAGGTTCGGTTGCCATTTGCGGACTTCCGCCTTTTAACGGATTTATAAGCGAATTTTTATTATATGCAGGCATGGTTGTCGGAATGTTTAAAGCAAATATTTCATTATTTTTGGCTTTAATTATTTCACTTGCTTCGCTTGCACTGATAGGTACAATGGCAATACTCTGTTTTACAAAAGTAACAGGTGTTATGTTCCTTGGTAATCCGAGAAGTGAACAAGCTAAGAATGTTGATTCTGATGTTGAAAAAGTAATGATTATTCCGATGTCGGTTCTTGCAGTTCTCACTCTGTTTATAGGTGTATTCCCGCAGTTTGCTTTTTCCCTCGTTATAATCCCGACGCTTAATATTTTAGGTGCCGGCAGTGTTCCTGAAGAAATAGTACCGGTATTTGAACTTACAAATGTAATAAGTATTCTCTGCTTCACGTTCCTTATTATTTTGGGAATTGTATTCGGTCTGAGATACCTTGCAAACAGAAAATCAAAAACTCACAATACCTGGGGATGCGGATATAACAGAGCAAACGCAAGAATGCAATATACTGCATCAAGCTATGCAGATATATTCATATCAACATTAAAACCTTTATTCAAGCGTGTTCCTCATATCAAAAAACCTAAAACTTTATTCCCTGAAACAGCTTATTACGAAGTTGAAATAGAGGATTTAGAAGAAGCGTACATTATTAAACCTTTAATAAAGCTTGATGAAAAAATACTTTCAAAGTTTGAAAGAATCCAAAACGGTAATATGCAGCAATATATTTTATTTGGACTGGTATTTCTTGTTTTGGCAATATTTGGACTAATTTTTATAGGATAAAAAAATGATACTGATTTTAGACATTTTAATACTTTTAATCTTGCCGTTCGTAATGCTTGGCGTAATTAAAAAGACAAAAGCCTTTTGGGGCGGAAGAAAAGGTGCACCTGTTTTACAGCCTTTGTATGATGTTGTAAGACTTATGAAAAAAGAAACAGTATATTCCGATACAACATCTTTTGTGTTTAGGATTTCACCCCTGATTAATTTTGCGGTTATCGTACTTGCTTCACTTTTTGTACCTTTGATAAGCGGATATTCAATATTTGATATTCCGTTTGCATTCATTATATTTTCTTATATTTTAGGGTTTGGGAAGTTCTTTTCTTTGATTGCCTCACTTGATACAGGAAGCAGTTTTGAAGGAATGGGAGCTTCGAGAGAAGCCTGTTTTTCTACAATAGTTGAACCTGCATTTTTTATAGCTATGGCATCAATTATTGCTCTCACTAAAATAACAACTTTTGAAAGTTTAAAAATGATACTGGAAAACTCCGGTATTTACGGAATTTTGATTACAATACTTGCTGTTGTAACCTTATTTATAATGCTTTTAGTAGAAGGTTGCAGAGTTCCGGTTGACGACCCGGCTACTCATTTGGAACTTACTATGATACACGAAGTTATGATACTTGATAACTCAGGTGCCGATTTAGGATTTATATTGTGGGGTTCGGCTTTAAAAATGTTCCTGTTCGGAGCATTAATTTCAGCCCTTATCATCCCTGCTTCACTTCCGGTCTGGTTATTCGGCATTTTATTTATAATATCAATTTTGCTTATAGCATTTACTATAGGAACAATAGAATCTTCTATAGCAAGATTCCGAATGACACACATTTTTGAGTTTATATTCATAATGTCAATTATGGCACTTTTGATTTTAACTCTTGTAACATACAGAATATACGGAAATTAATTATGGAAAATATTTTTATTATACTACTCGGATTAACAATGCTTTATATAGCTTCAACTTCAAGGTTGCTAGGACATATTAATATGCTTATCGCACAGGGCATATTACTTTTTCTTATCTGCATAGGAGGTCTTGCGGGAGAAGAATGGTTCAATTTTGGAGTGTTTAGCAACACACAGGAAAATCTTAGTCACATACTAGGAATAGCTTTTATAATAATTGAAACATTAGGTGTAAAATCAATTATTATTCCGGTATTTTTAAAGAAGGTTCTGAACAAAACTCACACTCACAGAGATTCGGGCGCAAATATTCCGCACTTTTATGCACTTGTCATTTCAAGTTTAATTTTGTTTGGCGGATTTATGCTGGCAAATGTTCACATGAGTTCTTTTAAACTCGTATCACCGTTGATTTTTGGAGTATCAATTTCAATAATTATTACAAGCTTGTGGATGATAACAATTAAACATACTGTTTTATCAAATGTAATCAGTTTTATTACAATGGAAAACGGTATCTTTTTATTATCACTTGCAATAGCTAAAGAAATGCCGATAATAGTAAATCTTGGCGTTTTATTAGACATATTTATTGCCGTATTTATCTTGGGAATGCTTGTTCTTGAGATTGACGACAAGTTCAGCGATTTAGAAGTTTCACAATTATCTGATTTAAAGGATTATGAATAATGATTAGTTTAATTTTAATATTTCCGATTATAGCGTGTTTACTTATATTTATGGCTAAAAATAAAGCCATAAACAATTTTATGATTAATTTATATGCAGTTATTCACTTTATATGTTCTTCTTGTTTGTGCCTCGGATTTAATCCTTGTGATATAAAACAAAATCTTTTTATAACTGATGATTTGAACAAAATATTTTTAATGGTTTTATCCGTTGTTTTTCTGGCAGTTACTATCTATAATAACGGCTACATGAAAGATGAAACGGCTTCTGACAAAAAACTCAGACATTACAGCTACGCAGTTTTATTTTTTATATTATCAATGACAGGAACTATTTTAAGCTCTAATCTCGGTATCAGCTGGGTTTCAATTGAAGCAACAACATTAGCAAGTGCTTATTTGATTTATTTTCATAAAACAAAACACTCAATTGAAGCTGCATGGAAATATGTTTTTATATGTTCAATTGGTATTGCTCTTGCTTTTGCGGGAATAATACTTTTAACAATTTCAACGGGTGATTTGAACTCACTCTATTTCACAGATTTATATAATAATGCACAAACATTCAATATATTCTGGCTGAAGTTAGCATTTGTGTTCATTTTATTTGGTATCGGAACAAAAATGGGACTTGCTCCTGTTCACTTCTGGCTTCCTGATGCTCACGCTCAGTCACCTTCGCCAATTTCGGCACTTTTATCGGCAACTTTATTAAACTGTGCGTTTTTTATAATTTTAAAAGTCTATAAAATTTTGGTTATTGCTTCTTGTAACGACTGGGCAAAAGTTATGCTGTTTGCTATGGGATTTTTGTCACTTTTTATAGCGAGCGTATTTATATACCATATTAATAATTACAAAAGAATGTTGGCTTATTCTTCAATCGAAAATATGGGGATTTTGGCTATAGGAACAGCTCTTGGAGGAGCCGGAACAATTGCGGCTGTAATACACCTAATCGGACATTCATTTATTAAAGCTTCATTCTTTATGACATCAGGCAATATTTTAAAAATCTATGACACAAAGAAAATTAAATCAGTAACAGGATTAATGTCTGTCGATAAAAAAACAGGCTGGCTTTGGATATTGTCGTTTCTGGGAATATCTGCATTCCCGCCTTCCATACTTTTTATAAGCGAGTTTCTGATTCTTAAAACTATGTTAAAACAACACCATTTTGTAATGGGCGGATTCTTCTTAATCCTGCTCACAATTGTTTTATACGGATTAGTTAAGGCAGTATTCAGAATGTCTGTAATTGATGACAAG
Source organism: uncultured bacterium (assembly GCA_902760905.1). Taxonomy (GTDB): domain Bacteria; phylum Cyanobacteriota; class Vampirovibrionia; order Gastranaerophilales; family Gastranaerophilaceae; genus CAG-196. The sequence goes on along the minus strand of CACWIL010000005.1, from coordinate 12,242 downwards.
GAGAGAGCAAAGGTTAAACTTCCTGTAGTTATGTATGCTCCTCAGATAGTACTTTTATTATTAGCCTTCGTTTGCGGCATCTATTTCCCTTATTTTGATGCTATAAAACAAGCTGTAACCGGATATTAAAGGATATAATATGAACTGGATAAAAACTAAAAACAACAAAAAAATAAACGCTCTTGAGATACCGACAGGCACAATAGAAGAGCTTAGGGAAGATTTAAGAAGAATTAATTACCGCCCGATTGGATTCTTTGGCAAGCAGGAATTTTCAAACATAAGACTATATGTTATTCTTGCAGATGATAGCCAGAGTGATTTATACGTTTCATCTGTTTTATTTACGCCTGATGTAAAATCTTATAAATCACTTACGCAGGAGTTTTCAGCATTTCACAATTTTGAAAGAGAGTTTTTTGAAGATTTTGGAATAGAGCCTGAGAACCATCCATGGCTAAAACCCTTGAGAAAAAATCAGGATGAATATCCGTTTTTCAAAATGGAGGGCGAAGATGTTCACGAAGTTGCCGTAGGACCAATCCATGCCGGAGTAATTGAGCCAGGGCATTTCAGATTTATGTGTCAGGGAGAAAAGATTTATAATCTTGAGATTATGCTCGGATATCAGCATAAAGGGGTCGAAGAACTTATGCTGAACCCAAATAACAGAATTGCCGAATCAATATGCGGAGATAGTGTAATTGCTTATAATATGGCTTATTCTCAAATAATGGAAACATTATCGGAAACAAACATTCCAAAAAGAGCCGAACTCATTAGAAGAATAGCACTTGAAATGGAAAGAATGGCAATTCATATCGGAGACTTAGGCGCAATATCTGGTGATATGGCATATTTGATGGGTGCATCAATTTTCGGAACTACAAGAACACTTGTTATTAACACTCTCCTTGAAATCTCAGGAAGCCGTTTCGGACGTGGGTTAATTGATGTTGGCGGAGTTAATTTTGATATCAGCAAGGATATGGCAAAAAAGATTAAAACAACGATTGATGACGTTTTAAAAACAGTTAAAAGAACTGCTGATATTATGCTTAAAAAGACCTCATGTATTTCAAGAATGGAGCAGACGGGAACCGTAAGCAAAGAAACCGCAATATCTCTTGGTGCTGTAGGAATGGCAGCAAGAGCTTCCGGTATAAATATTGATTCACGTTATGATTTTAATGATGAATGGTATAAAAAATACTGGCAGAAACCTGAGTTTAAAGCCGTAGGAGATGTGTGGTCAAGATTTATGCTCAGATACAAAGAGATTTTGCAATCAGCAGAGTTTATCAGTAATTTTCTTGACGAACTGGAAAATATTAATGACGGGTTAAAAGTTTCAATAAACCCACTTTCTCAAAATTCATTTGCAGTATCTATTGTTGAAGGCTGGAGGGGGGAAGTTGTCCATTGTGCCATAACTGGAGCAAATAATGAACTTATAAGATACAAAATAAAAGACCCGTCATTCAACAACTGGTATATGCTTTCAATGGCAGTAAGAAACAACGGCATTTCAGACTTTCCTCTATGCAACAAAAGTTTTAACCTGTCTTACTGTGGAAATGATTTATAAATAAGGATTTAAAGATGTTTGATACGATTAAATTAAAATATTTTCAGGGCAGACAATATATAAAAGATATTAAAAATGCACCTATGAGAGAACAATTCAGAGGTTTTCCGATTATAAAGAGCGGAAACACCGATTGTTCTGTCTGTCCGGCAGGTGCACTTACTGTAAATCCGAACTCTATTGATTTAGGAAAGTGTACTCTTTGCGGAAAGTGTCAGGGTGAAGTTATTCAGTTTACCAATAAATATAAGCTTAGTGCAACTTCAAGAGAAAGTCTTATTATCAGAGAAAATATGACACCTGAAGAGTTTGAAAAAGCGGCAATCAAATCAAGGGAAGATATAAAAAAAGTTTTTTCAAAATCACTTAAACTTCGACAGGTATCAGCAGGCGGCTGCAACGGATGTGAGATGGAACTAAATGCCTGCTCTAACTGCAATTTTGATATGGGAAGATTCGGAATAGATTTTGTTGCTTCACCACGTCACGCAGACGGACTTGTTGTAACAGGTCCGATAACAAAAAACATGGCTTATGCTCTTGAAGACTGCTATAAATCAACACCCGACCCTAAAATTGTAATTTTAGCAGGCGCCTGCGCTATCTCAGGAGGAGTATTCCAAAACTCAAAAGAACTGGACAGAAGTTTTATTGAAAAATATAATATTGATTTATACATACCAGGCTGCCCTGTTCATCCACTTACGTTTATAAATGCAATACTTGATTTCATATCGGGGTAAACTGTTTTGTATTATAATGTATCGTGGATTTTAAAACGAAGCATTCGGGTGTTTGGAGAAATTTATGCAAAAAGCAATAAAACTATTAACAATAATACTCTCTTTAATAACAGTTAGTTTGATTATGGGCTGCACAAATACAAAAAGTCTCAGTTTGAAAAAAACAACAGATCCGGTAACAGCATACTTTGATAAAGGTGTTTATAAAACAAACTCTCCTGATAATAAAAATCCGGACAAATATTATTTTTACATTTTTTATGATAAAAATTCCGGTTATACAGAGGACAACAAAATGGGTATCGGTTTGCCGTTTTCCTGCGTACAGACAAACGGTTATGTAAAGTTTAAATTTGGAGGCGCTACCGAACCTGATGAGATATTTAACATAAAATCCGTTAAAGATAAAGTTATTACAGGTTCTTTTGATGATGGTTCAATGCTTGAATTTACACCTGTTTCAGATGCAAATCCCGATAATTTTGATGCTGTTGAATATCTAAAAAAATGATTCTGCCAAGACTACAAATCCTTAGATTACTGTAAACTAACGCAGAGAGCAAATTTGCACAAGAAATTCCTGCTTACGCTATTCATACTTCTCAAATCAGTTGTTTTTTTACAGAAGTTTGTTGTATTATAATTTTAAGTTTATATATTGGGGATTTGAGGAGAAAATATTATGAATAAAACAAAAAAAATCGTTGCAATGCTCTTTTTAATGATTTTATGCACAACAACAATATCATATTCGGCTGAAAAAGAAGTATTATTAAAAACAACATCGACATGGGATAATGCAGAGTATAAAAAATTAAAAATTAAAAATCCGGAAGCTTCTGTACTAAAGATTACTATTAATGTAAATGAAAAATTACCTATGCATAAACATGATTTAGTAAATATTGCCTACGTAAAAAAAGGTACTTTAACAGTTATTACGGATGATAATAAAGAAATAACACTCCACGAAGGAGAAGTTTTGCCTGAACTAATCGGAAAGTATCATTATGGCAAAAATACAGGTAATGAACCGGTTGAACTTATTGTTTTTTACCTTGGACAAAAAGGTACTCCGCTATCTGTTAATAAATAAAAAATGGTAACTATATATCTTTTCACACAAAGTATGACAATTGTCCTGTCATACTGAGCATAAGCGAAGTGTCTCATAAAATAGAGATTCTTCGGGTGAAATTGATTAATGCCCTCAGAATGACGATATTTTAAATTATTTTTGTGTAAAGTTGTATATAATTACCTAAAAAATAATAAACTAAAAACTCAACAGTAATGTAATCAAACTAACAACATAAAACATTATCTGAACAGCTGTGTATATTTTCAAAGCTTCATATTTTACGAGCTTTCCTATTACAAAGTGAGAAATTATGCATAAGAATAAAACAAAGCTAAACAAATAGTGCTTTCCAAAAAATCCGTATATTAAAGCTAAACTTAATGTTAGGATATATGAAATCATACATCCTGCCATAAAATATCCGTATATTGCTTTATTTTTGGGTTGTTTAAAATTATAACAAAGCCCGATTAACAATATTATTAAAGATAATATATTCACAACAACAGCTGATATTGATACTATATACATACAGCCTCTTTTTCATTTTCTACATTAACAAGTTTGCTTAAAAATTCATTAACTGTATTCATTACAAACTCTTTTTCATTATCATACAAAACCATGTGGTAACTGTCATTAAGTTCAATATATTGTTTCGTTTTGGAAGAAATGCCGTCTAAAACTACTTTCGCACTTTTTGGACTTGACAGATTATCATATTTTGAATGAATACATAAAACAGGACAAGTGACATTTTTAAGATTTTTTCTGACATTCTTAGATAATTTTAAAAGTGCATCTACGCAATTTAGCGGATAGTTATCCATTCCGATATCAGCTTTTGCGGTAATTTTTGCAAGACTTTTTCTGGTTCTTTCATTTTTTACACCAAAACAGTCATCTTCAGGAAATGTATAATAAAATTTTGTTATAGTGCTTAGTGCAAACGGAAGCAGGTGTATTGTCCATGGAATACAAAAACCATCCAAAAACAAAGTGGTTGAAAGTGCAACAACCCCGGTTATATCATTATTGTGTTCGGCTAAATAAACAGCCATTGCAGCACCAAGACACAAGCCCGATACAAAAAACTGATTATAATTATGTCTTAAAAGATTATATTTGTTTTGGGCAAACTCACACCAATCATTCCAGGTAACAGTTTCTATCTCACTTATTCTTTCACCATGCCCCGGAAAAGAATAACAAAATACGTCATAGCCGTTTTTATATAAAAACTCACCGTATTTTTTCATCTCAAAAGGACTTCCGGTCATACCATGAAAAAGTAACACCGCTTTTTTATTATTTTTTTCGGTTATATCATCATGAAACAGTTCGAAATCGATACCGTTTGCCACTATGATAACCTCGTAAATAACTGATCCAGCAAACTTAGTGCCATATCAATCTCAGCGTATGAAATTGTAACAGCCGGAACTAAAGTTATTGTGTTATTGTAATGACTTCCTTTGTTAAGAATTAATCCGTATTTTTTGCCATTATAAGATAAATCACCTTTTAACCCTTCAGAAACAATCTTCTTTAAGAGTTCAGCATCCGGAGTGTAACCGTCTTCAGTTACACATTCTATTCTGAGAGCCAAGCCTAATCCGTCAACATTTCCGATACGTTTATGACGTTTTTCCAATTCCTTCAGTCCGTCTAAGAAGTATTTACCCTTGTTAGCAATTTCTCTTTCAAAATCGCCTTCTTCAAACGTACTCATAACTTCATATCCTGCTCTCATACCGATTGGATTATTGCAGAAAGTTGAGTGAGTTCTGCCGTTTGGCCAAATTTCCGGGTTAATCAGCTCTTCTTTTGCCCACATTCCGCCCAGCGGATTCAATCCGTTTGTTAATGACTTACCGAATGTGATAACATCAGGTTTAACATCATAATGTTCTATTGCCCACAATTTACCTGTTCTGTAGAAGCCCATTTGAATTTCATCATCAACGAAAAGGACTCCAAAATCATCAAGAACTTTTTTCAGTTCTTTAAAGTAACCTTTTGGAGGAACAATATATCCGCCTGAACCCTGTACAGGCTCAACAAAAAATGCACCTAAAGAACATTCTTTTGAAGAATGGTCATATAACCCTGCGCAATTATCTTCAAACTCACGTCTTAATTGTTTAACACAATAGTAATTGCATGAGTCACATTTCTTTCCGTAAGGACATCTGTAACAATAAGGATAAGGAACAAAGTGTGCTTCTTCCGCAAAATGTCCAAATGGTTTTCTGTATCTGTATCCTGCTGTTAAACAGCTTGCACCCAATGTTCTTCCATGGAAACCGCCAAAGAAAGAAAACATTCTGCTTTTGTGAGTGTAATTTCTAACAAGCTTCAAAGCATCCTCTGTAACCTGTGATCCGCCAACGTTAAAATGTACACGACCTTTTCTTCCAAATCTTTTTATATTAGCCTTTGCTATTTTTTCTGATAATAAAACTTTATAATCATACTGGAAATGAGAAGATATTTGCGGCAATGTATCTATTTGATCTACAACCGCATCTCTGATTCTTTTGTTTTTGTAACCTAAGTTGCATGATGCAAACCACATTTCCAAATCCAAAAACGGAGTTCTTTCTGAATCATACATAAAAACACCGTTACAATCTCTGAACACTTTCGGATTTGCTTCTGCGTGAATTTTATCACCGTATGTGCAATATTCTTTATCAATACTTGCCAATTCTTCATCTGACAAATTGATTGTTGAATGAGACATTGATTCTTTGCTGTTAATCTTTTTTAAATTAGTTACAAGTTCTTTTTCTAAAATTGCCATATTATAATCCATTCCATACTGTTTAAAGTTATATTTCTCATTATATCTCTAAAAAAACTCAAAAAAAGAATTTTTTGCGCTTTTATTACAAAATGTAATATTTTTATGTTTACTATTGAGTTTCATAAAACAAAGTAAACGACTCTGATGTCAATAGTTTTGCCCTTCCTCCGTGTATTGGCACAAATACAAATCCTGCTACATAAAAACAAATATTTCCGGCCTGATACAGAGGATAAACCCAAATTGATCTGTTTGCACCGGTTTTTGAAATTGAACCGGAAAGGTCAATCTCTTCCTCATCCGGAATATAAAAATTGCCTATTTTTATACTTTCAGGAGTGCCCATTTTATCGGAATCTGAGATAGTTTCCACTCTGCCTATAATTTTTGTGCCTTTGGCGAATTTTTTTCCGTTAATTTCAAAATCGTGTTGTGCAATAAAAGGTATTGTTGAACCTTCTAATATCTCACGTGTCGATTTTAACTGTTCTGAAATCTTTATCTGTATCGGAACTAATTTTTTTGTAAAGTCATATTTATTTTTAGAAGTTATTTTTCTGACTTTTGACAGGTCAATATTTTTTTCTATAAAAAATTCTTCCGGTACAAATTTTTCAGGCAAAGTATAATTTCCCAGATTTGCAATAAAACCCTCATCTTCCAGCAACTCATCTTTTATTGGTTCATTTTCATATTTATTAGTATAAGCGCTTAATTTAAACGGAACGTCTTTATATAAGTCCGGATTTAAAAGTTCGTCGGTTATCGGACTGTTTGGAATATTTGCAGACAGTTCCTGATTATTTTCAGAAGAATTGTTTTGTAAAAGTTCTTCTTCTATTGAATCAGCATATGCGCTGGCACTAATAAATAATGCCGAACACAAAAGTATAGTTGATATTAATTTTTGATAAATATTTTTCATATTAGTAAGAATATTGTATTTTCTTGTTTGAATTGTTTTGTATTTTATCTAGCAACTTCATTCTGTTATTTCTTGATGTTAACAAGAAATTCTGATAATATAAATTGTCCTTATATTCATTATCCACAAGTACGTGCGGATATTTTGTATAAATATATTCATATATTAACATCATTCTTCTTGATACAAGAGTGTGGTTAGAAAATGCATCATACCTGTATTGCTTGCCGATTTTATTCAGGATTGTAATAAGCGCAAGAGGGTTATAATCTGCATTAACCATATAATCTACAGCCGCTTTATCAGCCTTCAGGTCGTATTTATTAGGAGCAACCCAATAATTTAATATTGAAATATAACCTCTGAGGATTCCTTCATAAGTATCTACACCATGCGCAATAGAATGGCTCAATACTGCTGCAAGTTCATCATCACTGTCAATATAAGGAATTATAACCGGTTTAACCCATACTATTCTGTTAACGGAACTTACATCTGTCCAGAAATCTCTTGTATAAACCCTGTTAATTGCCATAAAAGTAAATCTATGTTCAATCCTGTTTGCGTTCAAAATCCTGAAACCAACAGAGTTCATTCTGGTTTGCAGTTCATCAGTAGTCTTTACATCCCACGCAAATACAGGTTGAATAACAGATATTAATATAAACATTATTAAACTTAATATAAAGTTTTTACGCACTTTTAAAATTTCCCCTCTTTTAATACTTCTATAATATTACGAAAAGATGTAAAATGCGAATGTTTTATGTTATTTGCTTTACAAAATTTATGCAAATTTTTTGAAGCAATGAGAAAATCAGCTTTTGACGCTATGCATAAATCACTTGTACCATCGCCTATGTAACAAAAACTTTTTTCTTTAACTTTTTGACATTTGCACATGCCTGCTTTTTTATCACAATTTTTATTGTAATACGGAAATTCAATATTAAAACTCCCGTTATTATATATCAGTTTATTTGCATAAAAAGGAATATCCAAATTATAACGTTCAAGAATTTTTTGAATAAATAAATCAAAACCGTCGCTAAGGATTGTTAATTTTATATTATTCGATTTTACATAATCGACAAAATCTAAAAAATAATCATCAATTTCAATTGAGTCAATATAGTCATCCAATTGCTGCCGGGAAACATTCTTCAGTAAACCGACCTGAATGACTGCATTTTCTCTTGACGAAATTTTACCTTCAATCCACAATTTTTCCGAGTCCATCCATTTTTCAGGAGCATACATCTCGAAAAATTTGTTAACGGAATCCTCTTTTGTAATCGTACCGTCAAAATCACAATATATTGCATCAAATTTTTTCATAATGAGATTATACAATAAACGAACAGAAAGCAAAAACTTTATCTGATTTCTTTTAATTCCAGACTGGTCTTACCTTTGTTAATGTCACCTTTTAACTGAACTCTGTAATAAATAGTATTCTTGTCATCTGCATTTATTTGAGGAATTTTTGATAATTTTGACTTATACATTTCTTTTGAATATTCAGGTCTGAATACTACCTTTAAAATCAAACTTATAGGAATACCAAATATTCTTACTCCTTTTGGAGCTTCCTTGCTGTAATGCCAGAACAGTTGCAAATCAGCATACTGTTTTTCCATATCATAATTGCCTTCCAAAAACATTGCAGACAATGGGTGCCACGTTGTTAAGTTAATATCGTTAATTTCAGTATTGTGAACGTAAAAAGAACCTTTTATATCATCCTTCATTAAATCTTTTTGGGATAAATCAAGATTCGTTATTTCTGATAATTTGTACTTAGAGTCATTAATTGCAACTTCTTTATCGCCAAGTTTCGGCATATATCCTTCTTTTACTTCAAAAGTACAATTTGCATCCAAAAGTCTGAACATGTCTTTCGCATCAATATCCACTTTTGCCTGCGCAATACCACTTATTTGATCCTGAAGGTTAAGTGTCATCTCTGCTACTTTGTTTGAATCTATATTTTTAGCTTCAAAAGTCATTTTCGATGTATCTTTTGTAAAATCATAAAAACCTTTGGCATTAATGATTCCGTCAGCAAAATTCATTTCTTTCATATTGAAGTCAAAAATATTCTTTTTAAGACTTCCGACAAGTTTAACATTTTCAAGTACAAATTTATCTCTTATTATTTTGTTAATAGCTACTTCCCAATTATTAATTGTCATATCACTATCTTTAACTTTTTTTGAAAAATCATTTGAATCCGATTTTTTATTATCAGTTTGTTTATTAGTATCCGGCTCGGTTTCAAAAACAAGTTTATCCAAAAACAGTTTCATATTGTAAATCAAAGTTTCGCCAAAAATGTTATTCTTTGCACTTAGTTCCGCTGTGTATTTTTCACCTTTAAACAATCCGTTTGACGTTATATTAAATACACCATTTTTTGATGTGATATGTGCATTCTCAATATAAAAAGCTTTGTGTCTTGCTTTTGCTATATCAAAAGTTCCCAAAACCTGATTATTTTTAAAATCGTATTTTAAATTACCTTTAAATTCACCGCCTAAAACTTGTTGCTTAAAAGAACCGACAAACGAGTTTGGAACATAGCCGTTTGTACTTAATGTTACATATTGAGGGGTCATGTTGCCGTTTATTATTTTAAAATATCCGTTTCCAAACAATATGTCTTTAAACTTATTATTTTCCTGAACAGAAAATCTGTAATCTTTTAAGAAAAACTCCTTGTCAATTTTTTGAGTTTCAGCAAATATTTTTTTATTTTTATCTCTGATTCCGGCATAGAAATCATTAATCATTAAGCCTGAATTATCCGGTATATTTATGTAATATTTTGCATTAGGCTTCTTTTGGTTTATATAATAATCAACTTCTACATCCAGATAATTTTTAACCTTTATATTAGAAGGCAGATATTTTTTAGCCATAGCTGTTGTTATTTTTGAATTAACTTTTCCGAAAACTTCTTTTTTCTGTTTGTCATACATTTCTTTTATGAGAAGCTCGTGTGTCAGTTTCTCAGACCCAAATGTTCCGACCGCATATGATTTTACTTCTCCGTTTTTTATGAAAAATTCTGCTTTTTTACAGGTTACAGGAATATAAAACGGAAGAAATTTTGCAAACAAATCATTAGCTGTTGCTACACCTGATAAGTCATTGTCTTTGTAGACCAAATCAATGTCAGCAGTACCGCTAAAATCTCTGAAGTTCTCTATAAATTTTCTTTCGTGTTCGGTATATTTTTGAAGGAATAGCACTGTTGCAAGAGTTTCTTTTACGGGAACTTTATTCCCTTTGATAGTGAAATTATCCAATTTTTTGTCATTTAGAATACTACCGTCTATAACAACTTTTGTTTTGCCGACTGCAAGCGGAAAGTTTTTTGCTATTAACTTTTTATTTTCTATATATAAACTACCAACTTCACCTATTAATATTGGATGTAAAACTCTGTCTAACGTTATATTCAGAACTATATCAATATTTTTAATTCCTTTATTTTCTTTGATTGCAAACTGATTTGATGATATTGATAATTTTTCGCCTTCGCTTCGTACAATCTCTATTTTTTTAATGTTTACAGAAGGTATTTTATTTATATCGAAAGATTTTTTCTTTTTTGTATCTTTTTTCTTTTCACTTTTTAATTTTTTTAAGGTATCAAGGTTTGCATAGATTAAATCAGCATCTAAATTTTTTAATTCTCCTCTGTTAATAAATGTATTCAGGTTTTCTATATTTAATCCGACTTTATCATTATCTTTGAGGGTAATGTTTTTTGCCGTTATTTTGACAGACAACAACGGCGATATTTTAACATTAAAACCACCTATATCAGAAGTCATGTTGTATTTGGTTTTAACAAAGTTATTAGACATCTTTATAAAACTGCCTGAATTCAAAAATAAAGAAACAGCAAAAATAAGTCCAAAATACAGTACAATTAATGTTGAAAGAATTATAATAAAAATTTTAAGCTTTTTCATCTGTCAATATCACCCTCTCATATCTTAACAAATAAAAATATCGGGTTGAATGCTGTTATCAACCCGATATTTGCAAAAATTTATTAATATGTAAACTGATGAGTTTGTCCCTGTTTGTTAATCGTAAATTGAAGCGGTTGAGGATCTTCTTTAAATTTTAAACAAAGTATTCTCATTGCAGATTTTGCTTTCAGGTCATAATTTTCAGGTAATGATTTAGAAAATCTTGTAGCTTCCGCTACAACTTTTGCAAGTCTAACATTGTTTGCAATTGTGAAGCCAAATGATAAACCGCCTGTAGCAACTGCCAATGGAACAGCCAAAGTATCTGCAACATCTAATTTATCAAAATCCACAAATGTTGATGTTGTAACATCTTTTAATGCTGCAAGTCTTTCTGAGTAAACTTTTTCTACTTTTATGTCGGTATTTGAATTATTTTTAACAATGTATTCAAAGGCATGAACATATTTATTTTCTTTGTTTTTTAAACGATATTCATTAATAGTTACCGTAACATCAGCATCTGCGTTATAAAATTCTTCCTGGTCAATACAAGTTAAATCTATCGGATCATTATCTTCTGAATACGGAATTGCAGAAGTTTTTTCATTTCCTTTTGACATTTTGTCATTTAATTTACTTACACCTTGTTTTAGCGGTTTTAAACCGTCAGGAAGAGTAAATAAGCCATCTAAGGCGCCGGACCTTGCATAATCTATAAAATCAAACTTGTATTCTTTATAAGCCTCATTATCCTCAAGTGTTTCATATGCGAATTTCTGACTTTTAAAGAACTCAGTAACATCATTATTATCTTTGTCGTATGCTACGTCTGTTACAATATATACATCAGTATCTTGTAATGCAGGATAGAATTTCATATAGTAGTGTCCGTCACCGTATGTTGCATAATATGCATTTCTTGCAAGCTTTTTAACTTCGACTTCATTACTTAAAAGACCATCCACAACAGGTACAACAGTTCTTATATTCTGACCTTTTATTCTGTATGCATGATAATCTTTAATCATACCGCCTGCATTTGCAGTTGCTGAGAATATTACCAGTAATGATAATACATAAAGACCTTTCAGTATTTTTTTCATATTA
>CACWIL010000004.1 GCA_902760905.1 uncultured bacterium | reverse complement strand
ATATGTATATTTTGTAGCTGAAATATGTATATTTTGTAGCTGAAATATGTATAAATCGTAGAAATATGTATATTTTGTAGCTGAGAATAATTGTTATATTTATTAATACTGCAAGATACCATGAAAACTCTGTTATTCAGAGCTTCTATTGTAATGTGATTCTAAAAGATAGAAAACTGATCAATATGTATGATATAATATTATATTAAATGATATAATATTATATCATACTATATTATACATAAAGTTTTTATTATATTGATTCAATTGGGGCTGTGTTAAACTAATTATATCTTTTGAAAGGCTTTAAAGAGATGTATGGCGACATTAGTAACCAAATTCTTGTTAAACATACAGCTGCAGTACATATAAGTAATGTTCTTACGCTGAATCAAAGAAAAATCGCTAATATTCTTCTGAAAAACGCTTATTCTACCCTTATAAGCCATGAGCAGCACACAATTCAAGTTCGTGACCTTCTAAAACAATTAGGTTGGAAGGCGTCAAGTAATTCTACTGAAAGCCTAAAGAATGATCTTAAATTTTTGAACACAACACAATTAGAGTGGAACATTTTTAAGCGAGACAAAAAACGTTCTTGGAGCATTAGCACGCTTCTTGCAAGTGCGAAAATTGAAAACGGTACGATTTTTTATTCTTATAGTTCTGCACTGAGACAAGCACTATACAATCCTAATATTTACGCAAAATTAGATCTGATGGTGCAGCAAAAAATCAAAAATAAGCATTCTATTGTGCTGTGGGAATATATTATGTGCGAGTTAAGCGCTATCGGAAAGCGTCGAATGACTACGAAATGGATTTCTTTAGACGATTTGCGGAAAATTTTGGGACTACAAAATAGTTCAACGTATAATTCTTTTAGCACTTTACACAGGCTTTTGAAACCTGTAATAGACGAGATTAATCAAAAATCGAAAATTAACGTTCTTCTGGAGTTTCAAAAAGAGCAGAGAACGGTTCAGGCATTACGTTTTGTTATTACGTGTAATGAACAAATTTCTGTCAATGAATACGAAAAGAAAGCGGAGCTTTTGGGTATTTCCGGGGAGCAAATAAAAAATGATCTTGCAGATTATGGACATGAACGCGTCGATTTTGCTATGGAGTATACAAGAAAGCAGATTGCCAGCGGAAAAGTTATCAATAACGTTGCGGCTTTTTATAAAGTGGCATTACGCGAAAATTGGGGAGCTCAAATAACTTCTGAGAATGTTAAAGCTGTACAATTGAAAATGGCAATTGAAGATATGCCGGTTTCCGGTCTTATAAAAGATTTCCTTACGATATTAAAGGATAGGGTAGGGGAGCCGCTATTTAACGCATGGTTCACTGATGCGGCATATGAAACTACGGACGATAATGTGCTGATCATTAAAGCGAGTTCGACTTTTAAGCGCGATTATATTCTAAATAACTTCACAGAAGCAATTAAAATAGCAGCGAAGAAATTTCCTAAAATTGCAGGAATAAATGTAAGATAGCTTATTGAAGTATTTTACTTATGCAATGCTATCATAAAAAATGAAGATATTAAAAAAGGTTATGATGAAAAATTTTATGAAGATATTTATAGTTAGTCTGTTTTGTTTTCACTCGTTAGTTGCGGCTGATTTTGAAAAGATTACAGAAGATTTAAGACCTTATTCAAGTAAGATATCAATGGAAAGTATAGATACTATTCTTGATCAAAATTCTTCTCTGAAGAATAAAGAAGCCTTTAAGTTAGATGTAAATAAAGCTGTGCAAGAGCAAGCTCCATATGCTTTTATGTCTGTATCCTTTGCATTATATACAGGACATATTCGGAGTAGCGGAGAAGATTTTGGTTCCGAAATATTTGAGAATTCCGATAATAGTTATATAGTTCAATTCCTGTTAGCTTCCATAGTTATATTAGACAAGGATAAATACGGAACTGATAAAGTACAATGTGCCGTAGATACATTGAGATGCTCCCCATTCTTGATGGAGAAGAAGCAATTGCCGGTTATTTAGGAGCAGATTCGAAAAGTAAGCTTGAAGATATATTGGAAGAAACAAAAGGCGAAGAAATTTAAAAACAGAATTTAATTTTGTAGAGTTTATTGCTTTATATTCTGAATCAGAAAAGATCAAAATGGTAGTTGCAAAAATTTTTGAGGCTAAATATCGGCATAAAGAGGGAAGAAATATAATATAGTATCATACTATATAATATGATATTATATCAAATGCTCTGAGTATATTTGAAAAAGACAATACCGTTTTTCTTTATTTTATTTCGGAAAGATAAAGGGAGGTTATGGTATTCTGCTATATCAATTAAAAACGGAATATTGCTGTCATTAATGAGTTGTTTCAGTTCACTAATGCCTTTTCTCGGATCGTTGAAATCTATCACGGCGAGATCTAAATCGCTTCCGTTATGACAGTTGCCGTTTACCCGACTTCCATAAGCCCAGATTTCAGCGTCAGGACAATACAATTCGAATATTTTTCGCAGAGTTTCCGCATGTTTCGGGTTTAAATTAATCACAATCTATAATCCTTTTTAGTTCTTTTGTATCTTTTATAAATTGTTCAATCAATTTCAGAGTTTCTTCTGCAAAACTTTGTCCGTAATCATGTGCTGTATTATTGCGATTATCACGATACGTAAACCATCTTTCGACAGCATTTTCATCTATTAAGGCATGTTTAGATGCATAACGAAAAATATCCTTAAAAGACAGGTGATCTACCTCTCGTTTAGTAGCGAAAAAGGGCAGGAGTTTCTTTTTTAAAAGCTTTCCACTCTGTTCTAGAGTCATTTCAAAGCTTTTTACTAAAGAATTCCTGTATATTTCATAGTCGATGGTGTCTTTGGCAGTGGATTTTATCATTGCATAAGATTTTTCTAATGTTTTTAAACATTTTTCTAAATATTCTGTGCTGATATCAGACATTTTTTTTCTACCATTTCTAAAATCCGGCAATCTAACAATTGATTATAAAATGTTTTCTCCTTTTTGCTAATAAGGATCATATATAAATATGCTTCAAAAATACTTTTATTCATCATCTCCGTTAGAATGACGTGATACAGAAGAAATAGAGAGTTCTTCCAACCATTTCATTAGATCGTCCATTGCTTTTTTCTCTTTTTTGATTTTTATCTTGTTTCCTCTGAAAAAGAAAAACCTCTACCTTTGGAACTTTTCTCGGCATAGAAAGCTGAAAAATCTTCCTTATAATCCCAACATTTTTCGTACATTATATTGGCAGTTTCGCCTGTAAGAATTCCGTCAGGAGACAGGAACTTCTCCATATATTTTTGTGTGTATTTACGGAAGCAACGGCTGAATTCGGTTATTCCTGAGCCGAAGAAAAGCTTTCGCCAATATTCGACTTTTGCAGAAACTTCTTCAGGTTCAGTTGGATTAGCGCAAAAGGCATCGGATTCCTGTTTAATTTCCTGCTGAGTCCAACCACGGGCAAGGGTTTCTTCTTTCTCTTCGGAAAGATCAATTTTCAGCGTTCTTTCTGAGGTATAGGAATGCTCTGCAATAGGAAGAATTGTGAAAAAACAACAAGGAACAGTTTAAAAGGAACTCTGCTATACTGCCTTCTACTTCTTTCTTATATTATTTTCCGAACCATTCCATAAAATTCTCTTTGTTTATTAAATGTAAGCTGGCTTTATAATTTTCTTTGAATATTTTCGGAAATTTTGCTTTCGAAGCAGTGTATTTAAACTCATAAGCTCGCAGCTCTCCGTTCTCTTCTTCAATAAAATCCACTTCTTGTTGGTCGTAATTGCGCCAGAAATATTTTCGGCACCGACGACCTTCTCTCTGAGCTTTTTTTATCAATTCGACTATGCAAAAATTTTCCCATATACCGCCGACATCATTTCTTAAATGCATAAATTGATAATTACCGATCAGCGCATTGCGTATGCCTATATCATAGAAGAAGATTTTGCGAGAACGATTACCAGAAATTTCATTTCTTATATTTCCGGAAAAAGCGGGTAATGTGAATATGATGTAGCATTTTTCGAGTAAATCTATGTATTTTTTTACGGTATTCGCGCTGATAGCGAGTTTATTGGATAATTCATTAAAAGAAACTTCTGATCCGATTTGCAATGCTAAACATTGCAATAACTTTAATATTTGATCAGAATGTTTGATATTTTCATAAGCAAGAATATCTTTATATAAATATCCATTTACCAGATCTTCAAGGTCGTCGATTGCTTCATTTTCATCTAGATTAAAAATATTAGGGTACAGTCCTAAACGCAAAAAATTATCCAGATTCGCAGTAGCAGTAAATGAATTAGTTGCGTTGCTGATTTCTGCGACAGAGAAAGGATACAAAACGAAAGAACGACTGCGTCCGACAAGAGGCTCTCCTGTTTTGTTAGCTAAATCAAAACTTGAAGATCCTGTTGCGATAACTTGAATGTTAGGAAATTCGTCATGTATGATTTTTAATACCTGACCGATATTTGCAACATTTTGAGCTTCGTCTATTACCACAATATCGTATCCATCAATTTTTTGTTTCAAAATTTGTTCATTGGTTGTTTCCAGAGATTGCTTAACGCTTAATAAATCACAATTCAAATAAATACATTTTTTGGATTCTTTAGATAATTGCTCCAAGATTTGCTTTACGAGCGTAGTTTTTCCGACTCTTCTGGTTCCAAAAATCAAAATGACTTTATCTTTGAATAGATTTTTTGTAATTTTTCCGAATATACTTCTTTGAATCATGATATTTAGCCTAATATCCTCAATTAATTATTTATATTATGAGAAACTGACGGAATCAATATTAAAAACAAGTAGAAAAGATGTAAAACGATCATTTTATGATAGATCATCTTTTTATCAAAAATAAACAGCTAAATATATTTATAATTTTCTTTTATCCATTCCGCCATTTTATCTATGCTATCCGGAAAAAGAGAAAATTTATTTATTCCAACCGATCTTAAATGTTTCAATATATCTTCTTTCTTATCTTTAGGAATAATCAAAAGCTTTTCAATGCATATATGATCCTTGGGAATAGGGTTTATCTTACAATCAAAAGAAAGCTTTTGAGAATAATCAGAAATTGCATTAGGAAACAAAATATATCTTCCTTGTTGTGTCATTTGTCTTGTAGTTCTTATTGGAGAAGACAGAAACAATACATATTCTTCACAACATTTTCTTACCCACTCTTCATCAGTATCAGTATCTTTCTTGAATTTTAAAAAGTAGGTTTTTTCTCTTACTTTTTCAATAAAATTATCAAGAGTATATGAACCAAAACTATAAAAGTCTGCTATTGCGTTTATCATCGGAGGAGTAATTTTAGTGTCTCTAAAGTCTGAAAAAACTATTACTTCTCCGTCAGAATCTCTCTCATCTTTAGACTCAGATACACAAGCAAAATATAAAGCAACAAGAGCATTTTCAGTAATATCAAGCATTCTTGTGGGAATTCCATAATGTTGCAGGAGACATAACAATTCTGCAGGTAACAAGTTTCTAGAAAATATATCAGGAAATCTTAATTGTGCCTCTGCAATTAGATTGCTTTCAATTTGATCTAGATTATTTATATTTATAAAGGTAGAGTGCTGTCCACTAGCATCTATACCCTCTCCTTCCTTTACCTCTTTCTTTTCGGCAAACCTTGCTAATGATGGAATAATTTTATATTCTTTCTTTGCTTGACCGCGAAAAGAATAGACCTTACGCTTTCCAAAATCGTTTATTATGTTTTTATCGGTTAACTCATATATATTATTTACATAATCACTTATGTTTTCTATTTTAATAGATATTGATTTTTGTTAAGAAATATTTTTTTCTGTTTTCCATTCTTGTGTGGGATCACCTGCTGTAATAAATTCAGCAGCATCACTTAAACTGAAAAACAGTATATCCTCTTGTAAAATTCTGTTTTGATTAATTTTTGCTGTTTTTCTCAATCGTTTATTTTTGTAAGACATGCCGTCATATTCACAATTGCTTATATAACAACCTTTACGAACCGTAAAATGCTTGATCTCTTTTGTTGCTTCTGCTTCTTTTTTTTCCCAAGGCCTATCGTTATTAAAATACTCAAGATATAGCATTTTATTTCCTCCATTTTTATTTATACTACTCCTATTTTAATATAATACTAAATTAGTATAATGTAAATTATATTAATCCATAAAAAGAGAAAAATAATGAAGTTTATAGGAAGACATAGAGAACTAAAAGATTTAGAATCAGAATATAGAAATGGCCATTCTTTTGTTGTTGTATATGGTGACGTAGAATCGGTAAAACAACTCTAATTCAAGAATTTATCAAAGATAAATCAGCTCTTTATTTCCTGGCGACAGAAGAAACAGAACAACAAAATATAATACGTCGACTTATAGGTACTTTAGTTGTAGGATTTGTAAAGGATTCATAAGCTTCACTATACACAATATGCGGAGGTACTTCAGTTGTAAAACTGTCGTTAACAGAAGACCATAACGAAAAAGCTTCGTGTTCAATATCGTCAGTTTTTTTGTTGAAAGAATACTAAAATTCCTATCGTCGATACATTATATTCTTTTTTCTATACACATTAATTTATAATCTTATTTATAAGAATAGGTTGAAAATGATTTTAACAGGGATCGGCTCATACATATATAAACGTAAAGACGATATTGTGATTGTTCCGATAGGTTTACTGGATTAGAACGCAAAAAAAGAGGGGGGAGATATGTTCATAGGATATGCGCGCGTTTCCACATTGGATCAGAATCCGCAGTTTCAGGTTGAGGAATTAAGAAAAGCGGGGTGCGAAAAAATTTTTACAGAGAAATGTTCGGGCGCAAAAGCAGATCGGCCGAAATTGCAGGAAGCATTGGAGTATGCACGTTCGGGAGATACGCTTGTCGTGTGGAAATTGTCGCGTTTGGCGCGTTCTCTTACACAGGTAATGGCGACAGTAAGACAATTAGAGGAGCGCGGCATCAATTTACGTGCTTTAACGCAAAGAATCGACACAACAACGCCTGAGGGTCGACTGTTTTTTCATATCAACGCTGCTTTTGATCAATTCCAGCGAGAAATTATTATTGAGAATACGCGTGCCGGACTGAAATCGGCGAGAGAGCACGGCCGAATCGGTGGTCGTCCCAAGATTATGACGAAGGAACGCCAGAAGCAGATTCGTGCGATGATCAAAGACAATGCCGCATATCCGTTTATATCTGATGTTATCCGTGCAGCAGGTATTGGGCGAAAGACGTTCTATCGCTATTTCTCGGCTGATGAGGTACACAGATTACGTACAAGTTTGCAACATTAATCCGGACTGAAAATAAGATCGTAGCTAATGAAGGAGTTGTAGATTTTTACCGAAACCTCGAGCAAAGGAGTAAAGAAAATGAATTTTGAAAAAATCTTAAATAAATATAGAGAAAATGCATTTTCAGAGCATGATAAAGGCACTCGTTTCGAACGGCTTATGCAAGCGTATTTAAAGACAGATCCGAGATATTCGACAGAGTTTAAAGAAGTTTGGTTATGGAATGAGTTTCCATACAAACATGATTTCGGAGGAAAAGATATTGGTATAGATATTGTTGCGAAAACGTATCAAGATGAATATTGGGCGGTTCAATGCAAGTGTTATCAGAAAAATGTTCGCATAACAAAAGGAGACATTGATACATTTTTGGCGACCTCAAGTAAAATATTTTTTGATGAGAATGAACAACAGCAAAAATTTTCTCACAGGCTATGGATTTCAACAACGAACAATTGGAATTCCGAAGCTGAAAACAGCATAAGGAATCAAAATCCTCCGGTATCAAGATTAAGTTTATTAGAATTGGAAGAATCACCCGTTGATTGGAAAATTCTCGATGAAGGAATCTTTGGTAAAGAAGCGAGGTCTCAGAAAAAAGTACCTATGAAGCACCAGTTAAAAGCCATAAACAATACTCATGAATATTTTAAAAGTAATGACAGAGGCAAGCTGATCATGGCTTGTGGTACAGGGAAAACATTCACTTCATTAAAAATTGCGGAAAAAGAAACCAATGGTAATGGTTTAATATTGTTTTTGGTTCCTTCAATTGCATTATTGGGGCAAACACTTAATGAATGGCATTCGGAAGCAGAAGAAGAAATACACGCCATATGTATATGTTCCGATCCTGCAGCCGGTAAAAATAGTTTCAAAAATGAAGCTGATGACAATCTAACATCTGTTACTGATTTAGCGTTACCGGCTTCAACTAATGTTGCAAATATTATTCGACAATTTAAATCGATACAACAAACAAAAGAAAAAGGCATGACGGTTATTTTTTCAACTTATCAGTCTATAGGTGTTATAGCAAAAGCGCAGTCAGCACTTATTACTGATTTAGGAGAAGAAGCCGTATTTGATCTTATAATATGTGATGAAGCCCACCGTACGACAGGCGTTATTTTGGCGGGGGGCCAAGAAGAATCTGCATTCACTAAAGTACATGATAATCAGATTATAAAATCCGAGAAACGCTTGTATATGACGGCAACGCCGCGATTATACAATGAAACTTCAAAGCAAAAAGCGAAAAGTGATTATATTTTGTGTTCTATGGATGATAAAAATTTGTATGGAGAAGAAATATACCGAATAGGATTTGGTGAAGCTGTACAGAATAACTTGCTTTCAGATTACAAGGTATTAGTCTTAACTATGACTGAAGATCAAGTACCGAAAGAATTGCAAAAGGCTATTTCAAATCCTGATTACGAAATAAATACAGATGATGCTACAAAATTAATCGGCTGTATTAATGCTCTTTCAAAACGAATGGTCAAGTATATTGGAAGTAATGAGGAAGCGGAACTGTTGAAAAAGACAGATCCGAATCCGATGCATACGGCGGTTGCTTTCTGTCCTAAAATTAAAGACTCTGAAAAGATAGCAAAGATTTTAAACGTACATTCAGAAAAATATTACGAAAGTTTATCAAGAGTTGAACGTGAAGAAGTCGTAAATGTTAAAGCTGAACATATAGATGGTTCTATGGGAGCAATGAAGAGAAATAAAAAATTGTCATGGCTGAAGCATGCTCCGAAAGAGGGTAAAGAATGCAGGATTTTAACAAATGTACGCTGTTTATCGGAAGGTATAGACGTTCCTTCTTTGGATGCCGTAATGTTCTTATCCGCAAAAAACTCTCAGGTAGATGTCGTACAATCTGTTGGACGAGTAATGAGAAAAGCTGAGGGGAAGAAATACGGATATATCATAATTCCCGTTGTAGTACGTTCAGATGTAAAACCTGAGGATGCCTTAGATAATAATCCCAACTTCAAAGTTGTCTGGACAGTTCTAAACGCATTGAGGGCGCACGATGACAGATTCAATGCCATGGTTAATAAAATAGAACTCAACAAGAAAAATCCCAATGATAACGGAAGGATTATTATCGGAGGAATTCCGAGAAGTGAAGATGATGGCGGAGCAAAAGAAAACGGAAAATCAAGCAAAAATGGAGTGAAACTTCCGGAAAGTGTCGTTAAGCAATTAACTATGCAATTTGGTGAACTTCAAAGTGTGATATATGCGCGTATGGTGCAAAAAGTCGGCAGTAGAAAATATTGGGAACAGTGGGCAAAGGATATAGCGCAAATAGCTCAACGCCATGTGGATAGAATTACTCGCATCATTGATAACCCTGAATATAAAGCTGTTTTTGATGAATTTATGAATGAATTGCACGCGAATATTAGTCCGTACATTACGCAGGAGGAAGCAATTGAAATGCTTGCTCAGCACATAATAACCCGTCCGGTATTTGAAGCTTTATTTGAGAATTATTCCTTTGTAAAAAACAATCCAGTATCAATAGCCATGCAGAAAATTCTTGATGCGCTGGATAAAAATGCCTTTGATAAAGAGAATGAAACTCTCGAGAAATTTTATGCTGATGTAAAGCTCCGTTGTGAAGGTATAGATAATTCTGAAAGCAAACAGAAAATTGTTATTGAATTATATGATAAATTCTTCAAAACAGCTCTTCCGAAAGTCGTTGAAAAATTGGGAATAGTTTATACTCCGGTCGAAGTTGTTGATTTTATTGTTAATTCCGTTTCGGATATGCTTAAAAAAGAATTCAACAGAGATATTTCCGGAGAAAATGTACATATTCTTGATCCGTTTACGGGAACGGGTACTTTTATAACCAGATTACTGCAATCGGGCAGAATAAAAGAAGCTGATTTGAAGCGTAAATATGAAGAAGAGCTTCACGCAAATGAAATTGTGCTTTTGGCGTATTACATCGCATCCGTAAACATAGAAAACACATACCATGATTTAATTGAAGCTAAGGGAGAATATAAAAATTTCGAAGGTATATGTCTGACTGATACTTTTCAATTAAATGAAGATGAAGGCAAAATACCGTATTCTGAATACTTTCTTAAAAATGTGAAACGAGTACAAAAACAAAAAGAAACGCCGATTACGGTCATTATAGGTAATCCTCCGTATTCAGTGGGACAAAAATCTGCGAATGATAACGCTCAAAATCAAAAATATGAAAACCTAGACAGAAGAATAGCTGAAACTTATGCAAAAGAATCAAAAGCAACAAATAAGAACTCTTTGTATGACAGTTACATCAAAGCATTCAGATGGGCTTCGGACAGATTGGATAAAACAGGAGGAATAATCGGTTTCGTTTCTAACGGAGGATGGATTGACGGCAATGCTATGGACGGATTTCGTTACTTATTGGAAAGAGAATTTTCTACCGTTTATGTGTTTAATTTACGAGGTGGGATTAGAGGGAAATCCGGAGATGAAGCCAAAAAAGAAGGATCGAATGTTTTTAACATTATAACCGGTGTTGCTATAACAATACTTGTAAAAAATCCGAATCGTATAACTGAAAAAGCGACAATATACTATCATGACATAGGTGATTATTTATCAAGAGAAGAAAAACTGAAAATTATTTCTGATTTTGGATCAGTTATTAATCTGAAATTTAAAATGGAAATATTGCAGCCGAATGAACATAATGACTGGCTAAATCAAAGGAATGAAGTTTTTGGTTCATTTATAGCTATCGGAGATAAAAATAATAAAAACAATAACTCGACGTTTTTTGTGCCGTATTATTCTAACGGATTAAAAACTCAGAGGGATGCATGGTGTTACAATTTTTCAAGATTAAAATTATGCGATAACATGAGAGCCTCTATATCGTTTTACAATGATCAATTGAAAAATTTAGATCAAGATGTTGAATACGATAAGACCAAGTTTAGTTGGACAAGAGCAACGTTAAATGATGTAAAAAAACAAAAGAAATACATCTTTAATGAATTCTATGTGAGAATAAGCCATTATAGACCATTCTTAAAACAAAATTTGTATTTTTATAGTTCCATGAATGAAATGACATATCAAATACCAAAACTATTTCCAGATAATAATGTAAGTAACCGTGTTATTTGTGTAAGTGGTCTGGGATCGAACAAATACTCCGTCCCTATTATAACGAACCTTATTCCTGATCTTGGCTTAAATTCTGCCTGTCAGTGTTTCCCTCTCTATTGGTACGAAGAAAAAACGCAAAACGCTCCCTCGCAAGGCGGGTTATTTTCAACAGAAAATTCCGAAAACGATGATAAGTACATTCGGCATGACGGAGTAACAGACTTTATTCATAATCTTGCAAAAGAAAAATATGGTCATAAAGTGACGAAAGAAGATATTTTCTATTATGTTTACGGCATTCTGCATAGCGAAGATTACAGGACAAAATTTGCCGCAGATTTAAAGAAAATGCTTCCGAGAATACCTTTGGTTGATAAGGTCGATGATTTTTGGGCATTTTCAGATGCCGGAAGAGATTTAGCAATGTTACATCTGAATTATGAAGATCAAGCTCCGTTAGCATCTGTCAAAGTGTACGGAGAAGACAGCGGAATATTTACCGTAGATAAGATGAAATTCAAAAGCAAAGATAACAAATCCGAAATTATCTACAATAAGTACATACTCATAACGAACATTCCTGAAATAGCTTACGAATACGTAGTAAATGGTAAAAGCGCAATAGAATGGATACTAGATCGCTATCAAATCAGAGTAGATAAAGACAGCCAAATAAAAAATGATCCTAACGATTGGGCAATAGAACACGACAAACCGAGATATATTCTCGATCTTTTGTTGAGTGTCATTTCTCTTTCTGTCGCAACCGTAAAAATTATAAAATCGTTGCCAAAACTGAATTTTGAAGAGAAAATTGATGAACAGTAATGACTTTACAAAAGTATCATTGTATAAAAACAACAGAAAGAAAGTTAATAAATTGAAGACACGAGATTCCTTAATAAATTAGAAGAACATGCGTGCATAGCTGAAGTAGAAAACTCTTTAAGAAGGTTTTATAAAGCCAGCGGGGAAACGATGTATATTTTCTAATTGACTCTGCCATTGTTTTTTACTTTTTTCTCTCTGTCGTCAGATTGCGGATCATCTGCAGTTTCTTCGAATCTTTCAGCTCTTTCTTTATAGATAGAAAGCTTTCTGTTCTTTTGAGCAAACAAAGCAGATTTGTGGACTTTTTTGTCCTGTTTTTTATATTTTTGTAATATAATTTTGAACTTCAATATCCTGATCTTATTGCTCATTTTGCAGATCTTGAACTATTTCCGCATATTCTTCGTATTTACTTTCATATATTCTCCTTTTTTTATTTTCGGTTGTTTTTTTACAATTTAATTCTAATTTAAATAAAACACTTAATATAATTAAAAATATTATAATCCGGATTATATAAGCGCAGGCGAGCGCGCGCTTTTCGAGTTAACGCTGTACGCGAGTAGGCGGGGTTCTGAAGGGTGCCTGCGAGCTTTCCTAATCTCCTTATAATAGTAGGTTTCTTTTTTTGCAAGTTTTAATTATTTCTATCGTTTTAACCACGTGTTAGTGCGTTTTTTTCATTTTCAGTAAAAGATTCAGATTGAGAAATAGATACAATTATCTTTTGTTTGATACTATCAGGAATAGTTCCAAGAACTTCACAACTAGATTGTTTATACATCTCTTTTAGCACTGACACCTCAATCTTTTTTAAATTTCTCTTTGAGCATTCCAAACAACTGACTTTTGTGATTACACCTTCCCATTCTTTAGGCAATATTTCTACAAGCGAGCTGGGATCATTTTTCGATCTTAATTTCGCTTTTTCTATCTGAGATGTAACAGCAAAGAAATATAATTTCTCATTACATTTGTGAACAATAATAATCCTATGAATTCCCTCAACACCAGGAAAAATACCTTTGAACGCTTTCCACTTTTCTATATTTAAACATTCAACAGGTAGCTTCATGAACGCTTTCTTTCATTGCTTTCAAAAAGTCTTTATCTTCCTCAAAATACGGATCCTCGGAAGTGCCTCGAATTTTTAAAAAATTCGGCAAATTTTTAGGATTCTCAAAAAAATCCTCAAGCGGAATCGAAAAAGACAGTTTTTCACCACCATTATTCACACCATATTGAATTTCTTCTTTGTGTTTAATCCATTCAGGATAATCGTGAGAAATGTTGCTCAACTTGTATTGATCTAAATTTCCAAACTCACCAATAGCAAAATCCAAACTTTTCTTGTTACTTAAAGACAATTCATCTTCGAGTTGTTTTTTGATTAGTACATTATACTCATCAATGTTTTGAACTTCATTCAATAAATCATAGTCTGCTCTATTCGCAATTTTTGGCATTTGACGTTTTAGTATATCCAGAGTTGCGGATGCCACAGGCCCCATTTTCATTGCTACATAGTGGTCATCTGAAATTGTAATCCCGTAGTGTCTCACGTGATGGCGATCAGCAAAGTACATCATTTTTACAAAATACATGTAAGGTTGATATCCTTTTCCGCTTCCTTTTTGGATATAGTATAAAGCTTGTAATACTTTTCTGATTGAAAAACCTAACATGATTATGCCTCTCTTTTTCACTTCGTGACATTCCGTTGCTTAGCTATGTACTCTTCGATTTCCGAGCGCTTCCATTATTTTTAGCGTTCCTCCTTCTTTGGAGTATAGTTTTTGTTCTTTTGCTTATAAAAAGAATGATTGCAATCATCCCATATTAAGAACAAACAGTCTTTTTCCCTAATTCCCCAAATCCTGTGATGATTATTTATCTCCATCTTATACAGTTGGTCGACGTCTTTATTAATAGATAACAAATGCCCTTGGACCATTTCCTTAGTATTCAGTTTATTAATATCCATCACACCGCAACTGGTGTCGTTTCTGCTGCTTTCAATTTTTGACCATCTCCAACTTCTGAAAGAATCTAACTTTTTTATTATGCTAAAGAACTGATCGCGATTTTTAAACAACTCAAACTCTTTGTTATTTAGATCGAGATAACAACAATTGATACTCCAATTAAAATAATGCTCTTTGTACTGTAAAGGATCGTAAGGCTGTACGATGGTCTTATGATTAACCTTACTCCGCTTGAGTTTTTTAACCATTTATTAAACCAAAATAGTACTTTTTCATGCAATCCTTAGTGATGATCTGATTTCTCGGGGTATCTTTCCAAGGCTTCTCCGCGTGTGTCATTTCGCTGAGGTCGCCTCCTGAGTATTTACCATATTCCTCTAATATCTGATCTATATTGCGTCGCGCCCCATCAACGGGAATTTCAGAAAGCCAAGACTTATCAATAAAATTTCTGTCTACAAAAAACATTCCCTTATGAAGATCAAATAATTCTCTGCACACAGGGCCATTATCCCATCTCAAAAACTCTTCGGGAAACAATTCTTTATCGTCCCAAGCTAAAGTCCATGCTTGAGAGTAATAGCACAACTTCTGTAACTTCATGGCTGATATTTCGCCACCTATTGAATTCAGAATATATTGCGCGACATCATACACTTTCATATTATTTTTTCCTTTTTTTTCCATTATACCATACAAAACCTCACTTTTGTGATGTTGATTTTTCTCTTTTTTCCGTTATTTTCTCAGTGGTGCTTTTTCGCTTTTTGTGTGCTTGTATTCCTTTTTTTTCTTTTCTTGAGCAATCGGGCGCTGTGGGATTTTTTTTGCATAAAATGAATGATTGTAAACAAAAAAGGAATAGTTCTTCAGAAATCGGATAGGATAGGCGCAGAGCTGTGTTAAAAACCTATGTGTATACACACGTACAGTGCGTATATGTAATGCGCTGAAAAAACATTAGATTAAATACTTTTGGTAATTCTCCTTGTTTATTACCTGAAATTGCGGCCGGTACGTATCTATAAAAATTTGCGGTATCTTTACTTTCTGTTTCGGAGAAAATTTAAATTCGTAAGCGTATAAAACACCATTATATTCTTCAATAAAATCGATTTCCTGTTGATCATAAGTTCTCCAAAAATAATTATTTAAAAATCTACGCTTATTACGAGCCTTCTTTATTAGTTCAACTATACAAAAGTTTTCCCACAAAACTCCTGTATCTGTACGCAGATTTAACGGTGCAAAAGAATTAATGATCGCATTTCTTATTCCGAGATCATAAAAATATATTTTCTTAGACTTAGTACCAATCTCTTTTCTGATATTTCTGCTGAAAGCCGGTAAAACAAAAATTACAAAACATTTTTCAAGCAGATCAATGTATTTCTGTACTGTTACCGTGCTGATGCCTAACTTTCGAGCCAGCTCGTTATACGAAACTTCACTACCGACTTGCAAAGCTAAGGAAATTAATAAGTTTATCAATGTATTTGAGCTTTTTATTCTCTCAATAGCAAGGATATCTTTGTACAGATACCCGTTTTTTATGTCAGATAATTCTTCTTTTGCATATTCCTCTGATTGATTTATCACTGTCGGGTACAGTCCGAAACGTAATATATGCTCTAAATTCGATTGCAGCTGTATAGAATCCATTGCCAGCTCACTCAATGAAAAGGAATAAAGCGTATAGGTACGAGAGCGCCCTACAAGCGGTTCACCAATTTGATCTCTGAGGTCAAAACTTGATGATCCCGTGGCTATTACCTGTAAATCAGGTAAAAAATCGTGAATAATTTTTAAAGTTGCTCCGATATTGTTTAACATCTGGGCTTCATCAAGTATAATAAGATCATATAAACCAAGCGTTCGTTGCAAAGTCTCGGTGTTAGTAGTTTCAAGTAAGTTTTTTGTCTCAAAATCTTCACAACTAAAGTATTTTGTTGATTTTGTTCCGGTATAAGTATCTAAAATATGCTTTGCCAGCGTTGTTTTTCCCGTTCGCCTTGCTCCATATATAACAATTACTTTACCTTTAAAAAGGTTATCAATAATTGAATCCGATATTGTCCTTTCTCTAAACATTTTTACCTAAATCTGCTTATTGTATTCTACAGATTAACGTAAAATCATTAAGTAAACAAGTTTATTGAATTCTTCCTCCAAATTTTCTTTCTCTTTATTTTTTACTGTGTATATTTTAGTCTATTTAGATTTCTATAGAGAAAAATAATCTTTTTTTAAGGAAATTTGTTAGTACTTTGAGAATTAATTTTGGCCAATATCCTATATAGGTTTCCTGCTTTCACTGACTGCCGTTTCCTGTACGGCATTTGCGCTCTCTGTCATGACATGATTTTTTTTCAGGTTCGGATTGTTTTCATATACGTAATATACAGCATCATAACCGCTATCATCGGTCAATACCACAATACCATTTCGATAATCAGCATATTTCGCTCTGAATGTAGAACCACCATTTGCCCTGTTTAACGATGGCACAATACTATCATTCAGAACCTTACAAATTCTTTCCGAACTCGGTGTGCCGTCTTTTCCTAAATCAGTCCATATTTTATCGAAAGCGGGCTTACCGACATTTGCAGACCAATTCATAAGCCTGTCATGTGCCTCTGCTTTTTCAGTCATGCGAGCAAGATTTCCGTCAAGCCAGTTTATGAATTCTTCTCGTTCTCTCTGCCGCTCTTTCCTGGCAACTTCTTCTTTGACTTTTTCTTCGACTTTTTCGGAATTATTCGTCCTGATTTCTTCTAAAAATCGCTTTTCTATTTCGGATAGTTCATTTTGGTTATATATATCACACATAGATGACAGAAATTCTTCAAGCTTAATGATTCTCGTATCTTTGAAAGTAAAACTATTATCTCCTCGATAGATTACCGCTCCTTTTCCATAGTCTTTGTAGTAATCAATATTTTTCACGAAATCCGGGCTGAAAGTCTCTCCTGATTTTATTTCATAATATATCTCCGAAGGATAATTGAACGGCAATACGCAATCAATTTCATGTCCCCTGGAATCTCTCAAAAAATAGACCTGCTCTATTTTTTCCTTTTTCCAGTATAATTTTATTATTTCGTTAATAACAAAATTTTCAAATATACTGCCATAAGCAAAATGTTGTTTAAGTTCGTCCGTTTTCCTGATATTAAGCAAATAACATAACAGTCCCGTATCGTAAAAATATATTTTCGGAGATTTCGTCATTTGTTTATTGATGTTCAAAGGCCACGGATGCAGTGTATAAACAATATAACTGCTTTCCAAAACCGATATCCATTCTTTTAAAGTGGAAACACTCATTCCGCAATCGTTACTCAGCGAAGACAGATTCAATATCTGCCCTACTCTACCTGCACACAAAAACAAAAGTTTCTGAAAAGTACTTAATGAAGAGATATTTTTCAGTTGCCTTACATATCTTTCTACATAAGTTTGCAAATACTCTGAAAAAAAATCTTCTGTATTGATATTTTGTTCATATAACCGAGGATAACTTCCCTTAAAGATAAAATCATCAATTGAAACTTCGTGATTTCTTATAACTTCTCTATAAGATAACGGCAATAGTCTAAGAATTTCAACACGCTCGGCAAGAGACTGTGATATCTTTTCATTCAATAGAAAATTCTGTGATCCTGTTAACAAATATTGGCCCGTAATATTACGCTGATCTGCATACAATTGGATATATGAAAAAATTTCAGGAACATTCTGGACCTCATCAATAATTAAACCGGTATCATAACTTTTCAAGAAACCATGAGGATCAAGTCTTACTGCTTCTCTAATCGAAATATCTTCGAAATTTACATAAGGCAGGTCTGGAAACGCCATCTTTGCTAATGTAGTCTTTCCTGATTGTCGCGGACCGGTTAAGTATACAATGGGAAATTTTTTAAACAGCTCCTGAAGCTTATTATACATTAATCTACGCACAATGTTCCTCATATTTATCTTTAACTGATACAGTAATAATAGCATCTGCATAAATTTAAAATCAAACTATAAATTTATACCGCCACAAAAAAATATTTGTGTTTTTTTGTTTCAAAATCCATCTGCCAATACCAATAACGAAACATTTTTGAGGAAACAGTGTTTTGATACAAATTTTTCTTGATAATTTTATTAAAAAATACCACTGCACAACATTATTTCAAAAACGATCCTTTTCGAAACTGTTTTTTTTAGCGATACATGTCTTTTTTCGGAGAAAATATACCTAATACTTGACTTCCGTCTCTCCCTAAAGGAAGAAATTGGAGGTCAATCGTATATAAACCAACAATCTGCAAAACTTATTTCTCACCGCAAAAAGGGAAAACAAAAAAATAACAAATCCCTGCGAAATTAACTAGGTTTAAAGTTTTTTTGCATATTTAACTTTTAATGTTAAAATTTCTAACATAGATGTTTATAAAGAATAACAAATAAGGAATAGATGTGTTCTTAAAAAGAAAATCACTGGAAAAAGCCGCTGAAATACTAAAAGAAACGCAAATTTTGTATATCAACGGTATCAGGCAGTGCGGAAAAAGTACTTTGGCTATGCAACTGGCTTCACAATTTGGTTTGGAGTATTTGTCTTTTGATTCGCCGTCGATTTTAGCTGCAGCTCAACATGATCCGCAAGCTTTTATCGAAAATATTAAATCCAATATTGTAATTGATGAAGTACAAATGGCACCTGAAATTTTTCGAAATTTAAAAATCTTTGTAGATGAACAACGGCGTAAAAACGCAGATCAACAATTGAAAATCTTACTCACAGGATCAGCTAATATTCTTTTGTTGCCCAAATTAGCGGATTCACTGGTCGGACGAATGCAAATAATGACGTTATATCCATTTGGTTATTCGGAATTCAGCAATTCCACTTTTTTAAATGATGCTTTTTCCGGAAATTTCAGACTTCAGAATCACAATCGTAGGGATATTATTCCTATGATTCGTAAAGCTACTTTTCCTGAACTTTCAATTAATTTAAAGGCTAATGCCTCCAGATGGTTCGATGCATATCTAACGACTCTTTTAACACGTGATATCAGGGAAATAACAAATATCGCCAGAACTTCTGATATGTATACAATGCTTAAAATATTAGCAGCCAGAACAGGAAGCCTGATTAATGAGTCATCTTTAGCTCGTGATTGTAATATGAATCTTATGACTTTCAGACGCTACAGAAATATTTTAGAAAATATGTTTGTAATTCAAAGAGCTTTTCCTTGGTTCAGGAATATCGGAAAACGATTCGTAAAATCCACAAAGAATTATTTCACTGATACATATATGCTTTGCAATATATTAGGGGTTGATTTACTTACGATACAACAAAAAGATCCGATTTTATTCGGACAGATTCTTGAAAATTTTGTATTTACCGAACTAATCAAAAATATGGATGAACAAATGCGCATTTTTCACTTTCATACAAGCGATAATAAAGAGGTAGACTTTGTTTTGGAAAAAAATAACGGAGATTTGGTCGGCATTGAGGTAAAATCGAAAAGCAGCGTATCAGAAAAAGACTTTGAAGGAATAAGAGAATTAAAAAACTCAGCAGGATCGTCATTTAAATGCGGAATAGTGTTATATCTCGGAAATTCTACAATTCCATTTGCTCAAGATATGTTTGCGGTTTCTATGCAAATGCTTTGATTTTTGAATCAGATAGAAACTCTACTGCCATTCCCGATAAGTTAGTTTTTCTGAATAAATCATTCTGGTTTAAAGGAAAAAACACTCCCTACAGATATGTAATTTTATATATCTAGCTGACCTACGATTAGCCTTTTTCATTCAATTCCCCTTCTTATTTCCGATCATTTTTATTTCGATGATCTTTATTTAAGTAAAACACAAAAAAGTGAATATCAAGGCCATGAAAACGAATAAATAGGTATTTCTCTTAATGCCTGAAAAATCAGTTCAGTTAAAGAGCCAATAATCCAAAATCATTGTATGATATAATATGATATCATTTAATATGATGTGATATGATATTATATAAAAGAGGAAACAATGATCGTTCTGGTCGGAGGAGAAAAAGGCGGCACAGGAAAGACTACTATTGTAACCAATCTCGCCGCGATGCGTATGCAACAAATTAACGAGATTCTGTTGATTGACACAGATAAACAAAGCAGCGCAAGTTCTTGGGCTTCTGTTAGGGATCAAAATACGGAAATCAAGAGAGTGTTATCCGTACAAAAGTTTGGAAATACCATAAATAATGAAATTCGCGCATTACACACGAAATACAACGATATATTAATTGACGCAGGCGGACAAAACAGCCAAGAATTGCGAGCGTCTATGCTGGTTGCTGAAAAAATGTATATTCCAATTCAAGCCGGACAATTTGATGTATGGACACTTGGTTTAATGGATCAACTGGTTTCGCAAGTAAAGACATTTAATCCTCATTTAAAGGCTATGGTATTAATCAACAGAGCTTCTACAAATCCATCAACAACAGAAATAGAAGAAATATTTCAAGTAATGTCGGAATTTGAGAATCTTACTCTTTCTGCTGCAATACTAAAAGAGCGCATTGCGTATAGAAAAGCAGCAAAAGAAGGCCTTTCGGTAGTCGAACTAAATAAACAGGATCCAAAAGCCACAGATGAAATGCAATTTTTATATAATGAAATATATGATATAGTATAATATAATATAATATAATATTATATAATAATAAGGAGAAAAAATTAATGGATCAATTAAAAAAAACTCTGTCGGCTAAACCTCCTATAGCAAACCAGAGCAAAAATAATAATGATATTGAAAAGAAAGAGCAGGAAATGAACTTTATAAATGAAGGATGGGTAACTGTCCCCTCCCCTGCCAATTTGCAAGCTGCAACACCTTCTGCCATTGACGATGCTGCCACTGCTTGGGCTATCGATAATGCCCGAGATGATGTTTTCAAGATATTTAACGTACGTCTAAGCGAACCTCTGTTTTTAAAATTAAAACACATAGCGCAATTGCAAAAAAGAAGTACGAATTCTATTTGCATAGCACTAATTCAAGATTTTGTAGATAAAGAATGGCGCAAAAAATAAAGAGCCGACAAGTTTTCGAAGGAAATCATCTTTTGTAAAGAAAAAATTTTGTTTTAGCAAAAATCCCGAAAAAATATCTTAAACAGGTTTTCACCGGACAACTTAACCTATTAATATACTTAGCAAAAACAACTGATTTTTCATACTGTAATAGTATGTAGTATAATATAATATTATACATATAATATAGTATTATATTTCTATATCTTTTTTTTTCTTTTAAGCTATAAAAACAAAGAATATATCAATATGTTATCTATCCAGAGGTACATCAGCCGTTTTATTTTTTTCAGATTATATGATTTAAAATATATCAGGAATATTTTTATCTACATCAAAAGCAATCTTATTAGGGCTTTCAAAAGAAACTCCGCACGATTCAAAAAATTTACGTAGTTGAAATATTGTTTTAATACTGCACGTAGGCGGAAAATTCGGCATTTGTTGCTCAATCTTGCTTAGTGTTGCTCTTGCTATATTTGTTTTATGATGTAGTTCAGATATTGATAGCCCTAAGCCTGCTCGAGCAGCTCTCAGCTGAAATACTGTTATATCCCTTGATTGCATCATTTTAGCCCCTCCTGCAAAACTTTATGGAATGATACACTATTTTCAAAATCTTTTTAGTGTGTTTATTAATTTAATATATTTATATATATTTAATATATTTAAGCGAGTCGAAATTTTCTCCAAAAATCAATAGGTTAGTAGTTTGAAATATGTATATTTTGTAGCTGAAATATGTATATTTTGTAGCTGAAATATGTATATTTTGTAGCTGAAATATGTATATTTTGTAGCTGAAATATGTATATTTTGTAGCTGAAAT